>JACCWY010000523.1 GCA_013697395.1 Chloroflexota bacterium
ATTGGGGCTGAGCAGGCTTCGTCGGCGTCGCCGCGGGGACCAGGTCCCTGGCGTCAACCTCGCGTGCGGCGTCGCTGCCGAAGTTAAAGCGGTCAGTTTGAGCAAGAAGCGGTCCGTGGTGGGCGGCGCTGGACTCGAACCAGCGGCCTCTTGCATGTCAGCACTTCCGCCTGAGCGCTGTGCTATGAGCGTGGTGGGCCTAGCGATCGCACCTCAGTTATGCGGTCACGGTTTCCGCAGGCCGGCGCCTTCGAACCGCTCGCCCGAGAGCCAGGGTTGTTATGGCGTCCCCGGCAGGTGTCGGGGCCTCACCAACGGGACTTTGAGGTCGGAGGCTCGAGAGGGCTGAGACACGCGAACTCGGTCCTTGTGCCGATTCACGCACGAGACGAGTGGGAGTCCGCCGCCGGTGAGGACATCGCGTAGCTGCACGGTTCGTACGGACGTTCTATTGATCCACCCAACCTCCGTCGCCGATGGCTGTCTACCCCCGCGGGCGG
This sequence comes from Chloroflexota bacterium, assembly GCA_013697395.1. GTDB lineage: Bacteria > Chloroflexota > Limnocylindria > QHBO01 > QHBO01 > JACDBZ01. The sequence continues at coordinate 501 of JACCWY010000523.1, forward strand.
CTAACGCCTCGCCGGCCCGAGCCCTGGCTCGTCGGTACGGAGGGACTCATGCCAGATGTCGCTGGGGCCATCTGTCGACAGCGCCGATCGCCTTCGCTTTGGTCAATGGTTGATCTCGGGGGGTTGCAATCACGGTGTGCGCGCCCTCGGGTCTCTTTCCTTCGCTCGTGCAAAGACCGTCGCCATGTTGGCGAAGACCTGATCGCGCGCTTCGTCCTTCGATAGGCGCCACGTGCGCGCGAGTGCATCGACCAGTCGCGGGATGTCTGACGGATCCCCACGCGCGCTCGGCGCTTTCGCGAACGGAGCATCTGTCTCGGTAAGTGCTCGATCACGCGGAAGCGCCGACGATCCGAGTTCCGCTGGCTGAGGACAGCATCGCAAGGTTGACAAAGAAGTTGAGACCGGCGGCGCAAGCCCGCTCGATGAGGGCCGTAGGCCCGGTGTACCAATGCAGGATCCCAGGGACACCAGACGCCTCGACCTTGGCGATCACGTCGGTCTCGGCGCGACGCGCATGGAGACTCCAGACCTTTCGGATCGCCCATGGGGCATCGAGGATCGCATCGAAGACGCGGACTTGGGCGGCTTGGGACGGCTTGCCTGCCGGTGAGTAGTCGAGTCCGACCTCGCCGACGTAGTCGACGTTCGGCATCTGATCGATGAACGCCTGGACGTCTGCCTTCGACGAACGGATAGCCCCTAACGGGTGGAGCCCAAGGGCCACGCGCACGTTCGGCCAGCCGGCAAACACCCCGGCGCCTAAGGAATAGCGGGTGGGGTTCTCGGTCACTGCGATAACCATGACGCCGGCGCGCGCAGCCGCGTGGGCGGCACCAATCGGGTCAGGACATTGATCCCGGTGGCAGTGGGCGTCGATCAGACCCATCGCAGTCAAGGCAAGAGGTCCAAAATCGGCTGCGCGCGGGCGGTCCGGAGCCAAGCCTTTAGTTCGGCGAGGCCGCGAGCCTGAAGCGCAGCCAGTGCCGCGAGGTCATCGATCGGAGCCGGGCCGTTGCGCAGGATGTCGGTCGATCGCGAAGGGTGACGAATGGCCGCGAGGGTGGCGCGAAGGCTGGCTGGTTTCGTCGATGCTGAGTTGAGGAAGTCCGCATCGGTGAGAATGTCGACGACATACTCGGCGCCGTTGTCCGGGCCAACGACATGCATCGAGGCTCGACGGATCAGACACGGGTAGCAGTATCCACACGGTCCGGAAAGCCCCTGCCATCGGCTTGCGGCCGGGTGAGCGCACGAGACCGAAATCGGCGCCATCACCCTAAGGAGATCTGGTCGACGGCAGGCTGCCAACGCCCCGCCCTTGGTCTGCAGCCGGAGTGGATTGCCGATCGGGTTCGCAACCCCACGGCCGTCGCGACCTCTCCCAACTGACGCAAGAAATGGGGGTGCGTCGTTTGGGTGCTCAGGCTTCCAGATCTGGCGGGACCAACGGCACGTTGATGCTGATGAACCCGTTCTCAGGGACGTACAGCGGAACATCGGGTCCGATGCCAGCTGCACAGGCGAGGCCCGATGCTAGGAAGAAGAGCGACAGAGAACGAGTCGTTCGTTCGCGTCGGGTCGGGTCGGCAGCGGGCGGGCTTGGGTCGCGGTCGGGCGCCGGAAAGTGGCCCACGTCTGGCGCATCAGGACTCGATCTGGAAAGGCGTCTTTGCAGGAGATCGCGGAGATCCGTTTGGCGACCAGCCTAATGCTGGAAGCCTCGACGCCGACGAGGAGGACTCTTCGGCCATCCTCTTTGGCCATGAGGTCGATCGCGCCCACTAGCGAGTCGAGCCCACCCGAGAGGAGGCACACGGCGTCGGCATCGGCTGCGGGTAAGTTGAGCACCCTAGGTCGTCGGCGCGTGAACTTGATCGACCACTCATCGCCAGTGAGAAATCGCAGCATCTTGGCAACGTCGTTGTCGATCGCCGCCCACTCCCCGTGGGTGGCGCGGATCTTAAGGCCGATCTGGCGTGTCCATCCGTCGCCAGACGACGAGCGGAGCGCAACGGAGTAGGCCGCGAGCGTGGCGATCGATAACCACAGCAGATCGTTCACACCTGGCGTGGCGGGACGTCAACCATCCGGTTTCCAGTTCGTCCAGACGGATGCGGCGGGGTCGTGTCCCGCGAACGCATCGAGGAGGTGTGATCCCGCCCAGAGAGATATGGCGGCCAGCCGCGCCGAGGCTCTCTGGGCCGAAATCACTCGTCATCAGCCAAGACGCCAGCCGCCGATGTCGCATCGGTTAACAGTATCGTCAGGAGTCCGGTCGACAGGGCTCCGCGAATAGCTCGCACCTTGTCGGTTCCGCCGGCCACAGCCATAACACGTGGCACGCCCCTCAGCTGGTCGAGCGAGATCCCAATGGCGCGTGCTGCAAGCCCATCGCCGACGAAGCGACCCTCCGCGGTAAACGGGTAGAGGAGGAGGTCGCCGATGGCGCCTTCGGCGTGAAGCTGCTCCCAATCATTGTGTCCGATAACGGCGGCCGCCACCAGCGATGATGGCGGAGCCGCGCCATCATGGTCAGCCCAAGCTCCGACCCCCAGGACTGCAAATGTCACCTGGCTGAACATCGCGACCGTCTCACGCATTTCGTCCTGGCGCAGGAGAGCGGCGCGGAGCGCCGGCGACTCCACGAACGCTGGAGCAAACAGCGCCTGGTAGGAGGCACCGAGCCGTTCGGCGAAGCGGCGGGCGAGCTCGCTGGGGCTCATGTTCACTGCGATCCGTCTAGAGCCGCCGGCTAGCTGGATGACCTGAACGCTGCCGCGCTTACCGGGCGGCAGATGCTCGGCGATGGCCGCGATCGTCGATCCCCATCCCACCCCGATGATCTCGTCCGGTCTCGCGAGATCTGCGAGTACCGCCGCTGCAAGTCGCGCGAGATCCGGCTGCACTTCCTGCGATAGCCCAGGAGGCGTCTGCATAGCCAGGCAGAGACGGAGACCGAAACGCTCTTCGACCGCCCGTCCCAACGCGTCGTCTACCGGGGGCAGGATGTCACGGAACTCGACAGTCACGAGCCCCTCTTCCAACGACTGATCGATGAGCCGCGCCACCCGGAAACGGGAAATCCCAAGCTTCTCCCCGATCTCCGTCTTGGTCAGCTGCCGCTCGAAGAACAACCGGGCGATCTGGATTGCGAACGTCGCCGAACCGTCGCCGCGCCCCATCAGTCCCCCTTGAGCCGATCAACAATAGATCGTCGAGCCTCTGAATCGGCCTTTGCCAGCGCCGAACCAATGCCTACCGCAACCGCCCCGGCCTCCAGGAAACTCAGAGCGTTGTCCCCATTCACGCCGCCGGTAACCAGCAGCTCCACCTCCGCCAGTGGGGCGAGAATCTCTCGCACATGGGCCGGTCCCGCCGACGATGCGGGGAACAGCTTGACGAAGGTGGCGCCCCCCCGCCAGGCACGATCGACCTCGGTAGGGGTATATGCCCCCGGTATGAATGGAAGCTGCATCTGAACCGCCTGCTCGAGGATGGTTTCGTCGAGCACTGGCGATACGCCATAGTCCGCTCCGGCGTCGCGCGCTTGGTTAAGCTGAGTGCTGCTGCGCACTGTTCCCGCGCCTAGAATGAAAGGCGCCTCCGCCCGCTCGAGGTGGCGTCGTACCGCCTCAAGGTCCTCGACCGCGGTCGGGCTGTCCAGCGTGATTTCAAAGGCCACCACCCCGGCTGCCGCGAGCTCTTCCACGAGTCCGATGAGGCGGCGCTGAGGCTCAATCCGCCGCATGACGGCCACCAGCCGCGCCGATCGGATGACCTGAGCGGGCCAGCCGCTCCGAGAGGCAGGACGCTCTACCGTCATTATCCCCTGCTGCTGCCGGCGAGAGAGACATCGGGGGCCAGCTCGAGCAACGCCCCGTCATCGCGAAGCCGGTCACGTAGCGTGCCGATTGGCAGGACTCGCGGGGTGACGCCGGACTTCACCGCAAGCGCCGCAGCCGTGCCGGCCGCCTGGCCCATCGCCATGCATGTCCCCATGGAACGTGCAGAGGCATGCGCATCGTGTGTCGCTGAGAAGCATCTGCCTGCAACGAGCATGTTCTCGATGCCTTGCGGAAGCAGGCACCGGTACGGAATGCCGTATACGCCACCGCCAGAGACGTACTCCCAGCGGGTATCGGCGCCAGCGTGGTGATCTTCGACGGGGGCGCCGCACAGGGCGATCTCATCGGCAAAGCGGCGCGCCGTCAGCACGTCCTCCCGCGTGAGACGGTAATCACCGTGAATGCGGCGGCTCTCCCGGATGCCGATCGCCGGACTCGTCGACGTCAGGACTGCGTGCTCAAAACCCGGAACTCGATCACGAAGGAAGCGGAAGTATTCGTAGGCTTGGCGACGACCCTCGATCTCTGCCCGCGTCAGCTCCTCCGGATTGGTGGCATCGATATTCGGCACGCGGGTCATGAGCGCCATTACGACACCCGGATGAGGCGTCCGGTGCCAGGATCCCTCGGTCCGCGGTAAACGGTACTCGCCTCGCTCTGTAGCCTCGCGCATTGCAATCCACAGTTCGGCCTTCGGAAACGCGCTTGCGCGATCGACGTCGACGTTAGCCATGCGAAAGACAGTGGACAGCGATTGGATCTGTCGGTTCGTGGCTGGGTCGTCATAGGGGATCTCGGCAAAGGCACACAAGTCGGCGTCGCCGGAGGCGTCAACGAGCACGGAGGCGCCGATCCAGCGCTCGCCGCCCTTGTTCCAAACCCGAATGCCAGACGCCGCGCCCTCGCTGACCTGCACTGCGGTTGCCCATGTG
>JACCWY010000526.1 GCA_013697395.1 Chloroflexota bacterium
CCCATCAACAGCGGATAATCGCGGCCTGCAGCCGCGCTAGCCGCCAGCGATCCCAGCCCGGGCCACGCGAACACCTCCTCGACGAACACCGATCCCGTCACCAGCACCGGCAGCCAGAGCCCGAAGATGGTGATCACCGGGAACAGCGCATTCCGCCACGCGTGCCGCCCGGTGACCTGCGAGTCGGGCAGCCCCTTGGCTCGGGCGGTGACTATATAAGGAAGGCTGAGGACTTCGAGCATGGCGGCACGCTGATACCGCATGGTCGCCGCGATGGTGACGGCCGAGAGCGTCACCGCCGGCAGGAGCAGATGTGACAGGAGGTCGGCCGCCAGCGTCAGGGTGCCGGCCGCCGGATCCAGCAGCGGATCGAACATCCCGCCGGAAGGGAGCAGTCGCCACTCGATGGCGAAGAGCCAGACCAGCGTCAGGCCGAGCCAGAAGGACGGCGTCGCATAACAGGCGAGCGAGAGCGCGGTCAGCACACGGTCCTCGACGCTCCCGCGCCGCACCGCCTGTCTGACGCCGAGCCAGAGTCCCACCGTGAAGTTGAGGAGGAGGACCGTCCCGCCCAGCAGCAACGTGGCGGGAAGGCGCGAGGCGATCAGGGTCGAGACCGGCAGCCCGTAGCCGATCGAGTGGCCCAGGTCGCCCCGCACGACGCCACGAAGAAACGTCCAGAACTGCTCCAGCGGCGGACGGTCGACGCCGTACAGCTTCTCCAGCACGGCGCGGGCTTGGGGAGTGAGCATCTCCCCTTCCTGCAAGCGCCAGAGCGGGTCGCCCGGCGCGAGGCGCATGAGGAAGAAGAGCAGCGTGACGGCGACGACGAAGGTGACGGCGGCCTGGGCCGAGCGGTGGAGGAGCCAGCGCCCCACCTAGTACCCCGCGGGGCTCGCCGCCGGCGCGCCCCCGAGGCTCCAGCGCCAGAGCGCGATCCAGGAGGACTGGGGGCGGATCGCCACGTCGCGGAACCGCCGATGGACGACGAACACATAGGTCGTGGCGTAGAGGAACGCGGCCGGGGCGCCATGCTCGATTCTCCGCAGCACGTCGTGCCACGCGCCGCGAGTATTCTCTCTGGCCAGGATGGCTCGGTCGAGTAGCGAGTCTACGGCGGGGTCGCAGTAGCGGGCGACGTTGCTGGGACCTTTGCACGACCAGCTCTGAACCAGCCCCGACGGCGATGGGTCCTGCAACGACCCCGAAAAGTCGATGTCGAAGTCTCCCGCGTTCCGACGCTCTATCCAGAGCGGCGCGTCAATCACCACTAGGTCGATGTGCACGCCGATCTGGCGCAGCTGCCGCTGCGCCAGGAGCGACATCTGCCGGCGGATGGCACTGGTATTGGTGACGGTGATTCTGAGGCTGAGCGGGCGCCCGGCGCGCTCGCGGATCCCGTCGCCGTCGCGGTCCACCCAACCACGCGCCGAGAGGAGGCGGCTCGCGAGTGCGGTATCCTGCGCGAGTGCGATGGGGGCGCCGTGCCGGATCCAGAGGAGCGAGGACACCGGCCCGTAGGGCACCTCGGCGTAGGGGCCGAACACCGCCCGCACCATGAGTCGCCGGTGCAGCCCCAGCGTGAGCGCTCGCCGCACGTCGGGATCGGCGAGGATCGGATGCGGGCGGGTCGTGTCGCGCGGGTCGCGCTGATTGTAGAGCAGGTACCCCAGCGCCGGCGAGGGCACCGGCACCGTTCGCAGCTCCGGGCGGGCGGCCACTCGATTCAGATTGCTCGGCGGCGGCAGGACGTTGTCCATTGCATCGGCCTCGCCGCTCAGCACCAGGTTGAGACGGGCATCGGGATCCTTCGCCACCCGGACGATCAGCCGCCGGATGGCAGGACGGCCCAGGAAGAATCGCTCGTTCGCCGCCAACTCGATGTACTGGCCCGGGAGGCTGCGGACCCACCGGTAGGGGCCGTTGCCGACCGGATGGGACACGAACGGCGAGCGCGCGATGCTGTCGGCCGGGAGCCCGGCGAGGAGGTGAGCGGGCAGAAGCGCCACGTGGTACGTCGCGTCGTAGAACTGCTCGGCATAGACGCGGGAGAATCGAACCACGACGGTCCGCTCGTCCTCGGCCGTCACGCCGGTGACGTGCTTGAGCAGCGTGGCCAGCTTGGGCGAGATCGAAGGGTTGCGGGCCCGTGCGAAGGTAAAGAGCACGTCCCGCGAGGTCACCGGGGCGCCGTCGTGCCAGCGCGCGCGAGGGTCCAGATTAAAAGCAAGGGTGAGCGAGTCGCGCCGGCTCCACGATTGGGCCAGGACCGGGAGGAATCCGCGGTCGCCCGCCGTGGTGAGGCTCGGCCCAAGGTTCGCAAGGCGGAGGAAGAGATGGTCGGCAATCTCGAAGTTGGCCGCGTTCGACTGCGCGTCCTCCATCAGCGTCGGGATCGGCATCGGCGCCGCCTGGCCGGTGACGATCACGATGCTGTTCTGCGCATGCGCCCCGGCGGAGGGCAGGGCGGCGAGGATCGCAGCGAGCAGGTTTCGTCTCGTCCAGCGGCTCAAGGGCGCTCCGAGGCGAGTGGAGTGAGGGGGTGCGACGGAATGTAGCGGGGCCGGCGGCGAAGGTGCAGCGGCGAGCGGCCTACGCCCGCCAGGTCCACTCCTC
>JACCWY010000037.1 GCA_013697395.1 Chloroflexota bacterium
CTGCTCGCGTCGAACGGACGCCACCCTGGCCAGATAGTCCTCGTCGCTCAGGCGCCCGTCCGCATGCGCCAAGGCTAGCTCGCGTTTGCGACGCTCCAGGCGCCGAGCATCGATGCCATTGACCGGCCTTCAGCCCCCTCGCGGCGCAGACCAATGGTAGAGCCGTCCGCCCTTCAGGATCTGGCGCTCGATGTCGTGATCGGCCGGGCCATGATGCGCCGGACGCATCTCGTGCCACTCGTCGCCATGCTGATGATGCAGCAACCGGACCGAGTGCTCCGCTGCTTGTTACTGATTCTCGGTGAACGAACGGTCCCATGGTGGCGCGGATCGCGAGGATGTGGCTGCAGAGCTAGCGCCCCCGCGCGACGCGAGTGGTCGGAGGCCGACGACGGCTCGCGCCGCTATCCTCGTCAGGGTGACGCCCAAGACCCAGTACGCCCGCGTCGACGGTCTGTTTCTGGCCTATCAGACCATCGGTGAGGGGTCCGTCGACATCGTCCTCGCGGATCAGTGGATGAGCCACCAGGAGGCTCAATGGGATGTGCCGCCCGTCGCCGAGGTCCGCCGTCGACTGGCCGAGATCGGGACGGCCCCATTGGTCGTTGTGGCGGTCGAACCGGGCCTCGAGGATCGGGAGCAGACCGAGTACGTTGAGGAGGAACAAGACCAGGATTGCGAACACGACAACGTACGCAGCCTAAAGTGCTTTCATCGCCGCGGTTCGTTGCCTGGCTGTTCCCTCGCTACCGGACCCACGGAATGGTAATCGCACCGATGGCCGCAATTGATCGATATCGTCGCGTCAAGCGATCGCAGCAGACGAGGAGATTCGATAGTCGAAGGGCCTGCGAAAGCGCAGCCCGTTCCCCGGCTGGTTCACCTTGCCCCGGTGTTGGGCGTTCGCCAAATAAAGCGCGAGGACAACGTCCTCGATAGGATCGCACGCACCACCGTCGCGGCGTGGGGACAGTACGCCAGCCGGGTCGGCGGCCGGGTGGTCGTAGACGCGGGCCTGACCTTCGTCGTCGGCACGCATCAGGCCCCAATCATCATCAACACCGTCTTTCGAACCGATCCTTCGGTGGCTCCGATGGAGCTCTTCGGAGATGACGGCGAGCCGTGCACCGGGTGTGGCACCGTGCATCTGGTGCGCGACGGTCAGCGGTCACCGCGCGTCCGCGTCACCCCAGACCAGCAAAGTGGGGACTCGGATGGTGGGAAGGAGATCGCGAGTGTCCGCGTGCGCCAACGCCGTCGCCATCAGCCGGAAGCCGATCGGGTGGAAGTCGGACATGATGCGTGCCAGCCCGTCTCGGACTCCTTGCGTCGGCGTTGGTGGCACCGAGCTACGGTATCACGTGTGATACAATGCCTCCATGGCAGAGGTAACTATCCGCGATCTGCGCAACCATGGGGGCGACGTCGTCGAGCGGGTCGCTGCCGGCGAGCGCCTGATCGTCACGCGGAGCGGGCGGCCGGTTGCCGAGCTCCGCCCACTACGGACGACCCACGTCACCAGCGCAATGCTGCTGCAGCGCTGGCGGCGGCTGCCCATGGTGGGTCACGGCGCGCTCCGCGCCGACGCCGACTCGGTGATTGACCCGGGCCTGTGACCCCGGCTGAGTTCGGCCTGCTCGACACGAGCGCGCTCATCCTGCTGCCGGCCCTGCGGAATCCATCGGTGCTCCCGCAGCGACCGCTGATCTCGGCCATCACCCTTGCAGAGCTCTCCGTCGGCCCGCTGGTGGCGACGAACGAGGAAGTGCGCGCCGCGCGGCAGGCTCATCTTCAACAGGCTGAAGCCGATTTCGATCCGCTTCCCTTCGACGCCGACGCGGCCCGCGCCTTTGGACAGGTCGCGGCGTCGCTGCGCCGATCGGGCCGGAAGGCGTCGGCTCGGGCCTATGACGCGATGATTGCCGCGGTCGCGCTGGCGAACGGGTTGCCGCTTTACACCTGTAACCCCCACGACTTCGCCGGCATCGATGGCTTGACCATCATCGCGGTCCCCCACCCTGGTGCCGTTGAGGGCTGAATGGGCTCGCGGCGAGGCGGCTCATCGCATCTGCTTCGAGGCCAGGCAGGGCAACGAATTATCGCTGTCCAATGGACCCCAGGCGCTCCCAGATCGCTCCATGCGGAGTGAAGGCAAACGGTCACCGAGCGCTCTACTAAGCGGTTTCGGCGGATTCGTGCCGCAATGCGGGTAGTTCGAGCACGAATCAGTGGTTGGTGGGCGACACTGGACTCGAACCAGTGACCTCTTGCATGTCAAGCATTTCGGCCTGAACGCTGTGCTATGAGCGTGGAGGGCCGAGCGAGAACACCCCAGTTATGCGGTCACGGTTTCCGCACGCCCGGCTATTTCGAACCCCTCGCCCGAGTCAGGCCTCGGCCCCGGGCGCAATTGAGCCGGCACACGGAGGTGGCCGCGTTCGTCAGCCTCGATGTCGGCCCTTTCAGCGCCGCCGTTCGTGGCGGCGACGGGTGTCGTGAAGTACGCGGTTTGACGAACTGACGAGGGACACGGTCGCACCAATCTTGCTTGGCCGATGCCTCCAGCCATCGGTGGAGGTTTGGCGCGGGCCAGTCAGCTTGTCCGCGTGTGGGCCGAGGTTCGGCGGGGAATCCCTTGCAGCATGCGCGCGCGCCGCGCTCAGATTGGACACTTGCTGTCAGGCAAGGCGTCCAGCGAGCAGGCCACGAGGTGACGTCCCAGATCTGCTGGAAAAGTTGAAGACGGCGTAGTCTCCAAAGCGGAAGTTCTGAAGAACCGCTGAAGGAGATACGCCGTGAACAGCAGAGTAGCCGCCAGCGAGCGGCTGGTCGAGCAGATCGATGCCATCCTGCTCGACGGGGTGACCGATCCCGAT
>JACCWY010000047.1 GCA_013697395.1 Chloroflexota bacterium
GCAGCTGCACCGGGAGGCGGACGCGCTTGACGATCGCGCTGTTCGCCACGATCGACGCGGCGCCGGCCTGAAGCGAGTTCGAGAAGAAGGTCCACGGGATGAGGCCGACGAAGAGGAAGATCGCGTACGGGTGCTCGCCGCTGGCGGTGACCGGGCGCGTGCCGAGGATCACGCCGAAGAGGATCCAGAACACGACCAGCTGCAGCAGCGGGATGAGGAAGTTCCAGGCGAAGCCGAGCGCCGAGCCCTTATAGCGCGCGCGCAGCTCACGCCAGGCGAAGTCCCCGAGGAGCTGCCGGCGCTCGACGAGCGTGCGAAGATCGGCGATCACAGGCCGACTTTACATTCCGCGGACACCGATATTGGCCGTCGTGACCGGTCCCAACGATGTCACGGTCTTGGGCTAGGGCGGCTGGCAGGGCGTGCTCTCGGCCGAGGTCCGAATCTCAGAGCCCAGCGCCGTGGGAGCGCTGGTGTACCGATCGGTGGCTACGATCGCGAGAACAGTGCCGAGCCGATCACGTCTACGACGCATTGCCGGTAATGAGGAGAGGTGATGAATCCGCCGCCGGCTCGGTTGCGAGTCGACATGCATACACACTGCGAACACTCCTTCGACAGCCGGACGACTGTGGCGGCGCAGGCCGTTGCGATCCGCGCCGCCGGGCTCCAGGCGGTATGCGCGACGGACCACGACACCATCGAGGGCGCACTGCAATTGTCCGAGATCGCCGATGAGTTCCAGGTCATCGTCGGCCAGGAGGTGGACACCAGCGAGGGCCAGCTCATTGGGCTCTTCCTGGCTTCGGCCATCGAGCCTGGCTTGACAGCTCAGGAGACGATCGCGCTTGTCAAGGCGCAAGGAGGCCTCGTCATCGTCCCGCACCCCTTCAGTCGGAACCGCCCGGGGCACCTCCGCCGGGAGGCCCTGGACCGGCTTTGGCCGATGGTCGATGCCATCGAAGTGTTCAACTCGCGTGAGTCATCTTCCGGGGCAAACCGCATGGCGGCCGCGTATGCGCGCGAACGCCACATCGCTGAAGCGGCGGGCAGCGACGCGCACAGAGCCGAGGACCTCGGCCTTGCGTACGTAGAGATGGACGCCTTCGATGGCGCGGGGGGCTTTCTCCATTCGCTGCGCACCGGGACCGTGCACGGCCGGCTCGCGGGGCGTGACAGGCTCGGTGCCATGCGCCGTTTCGTCACCGGGTGAGCTGAGAGGTCAGCTCAGAGGTCCGCCTCGTGGGCCGGCGCGTCCGCGGTGCCGCGTCCGGACTTGGGGATACGCCCCGCCGAACCTGGACCGTCGGTGCGCGCCCGGTAGTAGTAGCCGTAGGACGGGTCAGTTCCCGCGGAAACCTTGTTCAGAACAGCGCCCAGGATCGTGGCATGCACTCCGTGCAGCGCCTGGACTGCGCGGCGAGCGGCGCGCGTAGGCGTGCTCTTGGCGTCCACCACAACGATGCACCCATCGACCTTGGTCGAAAGGGCCGCTGGATCCGCGACGGCCAATAGCGGGCTCGTGTCCACGATCACGACACCGTCGGGCGATTGATCAGCAAGCCTCTTCAGGAGAGCGGACATCTTGGCGGACGACAGGATCTCGGCTGGGTTCGGCGGCAATGGGCCGGAGGGTATGACGAGCAGCGAGGGAGATACTCTGAACCTGCTCGGCCACCGCGATGTGGGGCCCGCGACCGCTCCCGCGACGACCGGGGTCGCGGGCTCGGCCAGCAAGTTGGTCAGACCGTAGTCGGCTGAGATGCCAAAGAGGGCGTGAACCGAAGGCCTCCTCAGGTCCGCGTCCACGAGCGTGGTGGGAACTCCCGCCTCCGCGAAGGCCAGCGCGAGGTTCGCCGCCACCACCGACTTCCCCTCCCGAGGCACGGCAGACGTGACCAGGATGGTCCGCGGCGGGTGATCCAGGCTAGCGAAAACGAGACTCGTGCGGATCGAACGGAAAGCTTCGGCCTCGAGCGACCTTGGGTCGTCGCGAGAGTACAGCTTGCCGGCGGTCGAGTTCGGGCGGCGACCAAGGTGGATCGCGCCGAGCGGCGTAAGGCCGAGGCGAGCGCGCACGTCGTCTGGGTCCGTGATGCGATCTCGCAGATATCCGATCGCCACGACGAAGATGAGAGCCAGCACACCGCCACCCACTCCGCCGAGTACGGTGTTGAGCATCGTTCGCGGCGTCTCGTGGGTGGTAGGCGGCGTCGCAGGCTGCCACAGGCTGACGGTGCCCTGGGCACGCACCGCATTCAGGCTCACCTCATCGCGAGTCTTCGCGAGCTCCGCCAAAAGGCCCTGCTTGAGCTGCCGCGACGCCTCCAGCTGCGGGACCTGCTGGGCTGCCGACCTGTCGGCACGCGCCGCCGCAATCTGCTTGTCGAGCTCGCGTACGTCGGCCTCCG
>JACCWY010000058.1 GCA_013697395.1 Chloroflexota bacterium
CCCCCGACCCCTCCACCCGCTCCATAGGGCGCGGCTGGGCATCGCGAGGCCATTCGCCCGCGGTAACGCTCCGACGCCTAGAATCGGCGCGTGTCGAGCACGGTTCTCACGCTCATCCTCGCCGGCGGCGAGGGCGAGCGGCTCAGCATCCTGTCGCAGGTGCGGGCGAAGCCCGGCGTGCCGTTCGGCGGCAAGTATCGGATCATCGATTTCGCGCTGAGCAATGCCGTGAACTCCGGCCTCACCGACGTGGGCATCCTGACCCAGTACGCGCCGCGCTCGCTGATCGACCACATCGGCGTCGGGCGTCCCTGGGACCTCGACCGCAGCCGAGGTGGCGTGGCCCTGCTGCAGCCGTTCATCGGACGTGGTCGGGCTCGTGATTGGTACCGCGGCACTGCCGACGCCGTCCTCCAGAACCTCGACTTCATCGCGGACCGCGACCCGGAGCTCGTGCTCGTCCTGGCCGGCGACCACGTCTACAAGATGGACTATCGACCGTTCATCGACATGCACCGGTCGATGCATGCCGACGTCACATGCGCGGTGCGCACGGTCCCGATCACGGAGGCGCATCGCTTCGGCATCCTCGACGTGGCGGGCGACGGCCGGGTGACCGCCTTCATCGAGAAGCCGGCAAACCCGCCGTCGAACCTCGTCAGCATGGGCGTCTACGTCTTCAGCTGGCCGTTGCTGCGCGATCTGCTCAGCGCGGAGCGCGTCGACTTCGGGCGCGACGTGCTGCCGTGGATGGTGGACCAGGGCCGTCGCGTGTTCGCCTACGAGTTCGGCGGCTACTGGCAGGACGTCGGGACGGTCGAGAGCTACTGGCAGACCAGCCTGGATCTGCTGCGCGACGACCCGGGCATCGAGCTCAACGACCTCGGCTGGCTCGTCTACACCCGCAGCGAGGAGCGGCCGCCGGCTCGAATCGGACCAGAGGCGTCGGTCAGTCGCTCCATGATCAGTCATGGCTGCGTCATCGAAGGGACCGTGGAGCACAGCGTCCTGTCGCCCGGCGTGCGAGTCGCGCGCGGCGCGATCGTCCGCGACTCGATCGTCATGTTCGACGCGGTCATCGAGGCCGATGTCACCCTCGACCGCGCGATCCTGGACAAGGAGTGCCATATCGGAGTCGGTGCGACGGTGGGGAGCGGCGACGACCTGCGCCCGAACCGCGACGAGCCCGAGCGCCTGTACGCCGGCATCACGCTCGTCGGGAAGCGCGCCCGCGTCCCCCGTGGGGTGACGATCGGGCGGAACTGCCGGATCGACCCGGACGCGACCGAGCGCGACTTCGCGCGCCGCCGCCGGATCCGTTCGGGCGAGACGATCGTGGCCGGCAACGCGCCACGGTGAGCGCGGCTGAGTCGATCGATCGCTGGCTGGACTCGCTCGGCCTCGAGATCGTGGCAGCCGCAGGAGAGGCCGGCGATGCCGCCTTCAGTCGCGACGTCGTCGTCGACGGCGACCGCCGCTTCGACCTGCGCGTGACGGTCGCATGGGTCACCGGCGTCGGCTGCTCGCTGTGGGCTTACTATGGGCTCGAGGCCATGGAGATCCCCAAGAGGACGTATGCCCGGATGCTCCATGCCAATTTTGACTATCCCTTCGTGAAGTTCGCCATGACCGATGACGACCGACCGATGCTGATGACCGAGCTGCCGGCCGCCGCCGTCGATCGGGACGAGCTCGGCCGCAGCCTGGCGCGCCTGGCCGTCGTGGCCGATCGGCTGCTGGAGGAGACCGCCAACGCGATCGCCGACCGCGGGATGCTGCCCGATTGGAGCGACCGCACCCCGCGCAACCGGCCGTTGCTGGACGCCTACCGCGCAGAGGTCGAGGCCACGATGCCGGCATGGGAGCCGCCTCGGCCGAAGGCGCGGCGTCGAGGCCTGCTGGTGCGGCTGATGGACCGGCTGTGATGAGGCGCCGGCGAGCCCTCCTTCCGTTTCTGCTGCTCACGCTCCTGGCGACCTCGCTGCCCGGTGCGGCGGTGCGCCCCGTTGCCGCCGCCGAGTTCACGCTCGAGTCGGCGGCGACCTACGACGTGCGCCCGCCGGAGGGGATCATCGCCGTCGCGGTCGACATCAGCTTCACGAACACGGCGCCCGACACGGACACCGAGTTCAGCGTGTTCCCCGAGATCCTGCTCGCCGTGCACGACACCGCGTCCGACGTCACCGCCACCGACGGCGAGGGGAAACTCGAGGTGGAGGTCGGGGTCAATGCCGAGGGCGTGAACGTTGCGACCATCACCCTTCGCGAGGGCGTCCGGTTCGAGGAGACGGTCGAGCTCGAGGTCGCCTACACCCTTGCCGACGGGGACGATCCCCAGCTGCGCGTGCGCCCGTCGGTCATCGTCTTCCCGGCCTGGGGCTTCGGGACGGCCAGCGAAGTCAACGTCACCCTGCCCGGCGGCTACGAGGTCCGCGTCGACGGCGATCCGCTGACCGATGCCGGTGGCCGGCTCACCAGCGGGCCGATCGCCGACCCGGCGCAGTGGCTCGCGCTCGTCACCGCGACCCGGCCGGCGGAGTACACGGCCTTCAGCGCGACGGTCCCGCTCGCCGGCGGGACGGCCGACCTCCAGGTGCGCTCGTTCGTGGACGACACGGCGTGGGGCGAGCGGACGCTGGACCTCGTGCAGCGTGCGCTGCCGATGTTGGAGGAGGCGATCGGCCTGCCATACCCGCAGGTCGGCGCCCTCGTGCTCACCGAATCCGTGGCCACCGATGCTTCCGGCTTCGCCGAGTCGGAGGCCGCGGGCACCGAGATCCTCGTTGCGTTCGACCAGCCGCCCTTCACTGCGCTGCACCAGGTGGCCCACGTATGGCTGTCATCCGAGCTCGTCGAGTCACGCTGGATCCGAGAGGGCATGGCGAGCGACGCGGCTGCCCGCGTCGCCGCCAGGCTCGAGGTTGAGCCCCCGTACGACCCGGCGACGGAGGCGGCGGCTCGCGAGGCGGCAGCCTTTCCGCTCGACGCCTGGCAGGCGTCGGCCGACCCCGCCGCGGAGGCCTTCGGCCACGCCGCCTCATGGGCGTTCGTCAGCGAGCTCCGCGCCGAGGCCGGCGACGACGCACTGCGCACCGTCCTGGGCCGCGTCGCTGCCTCGCTCGGACCGTACGCGGCCCCGGAGATCGACCCGCCAGATGCTGACGGGACCGCGCCCCAGGCTCCGCTCACGACCCGCGCACTCCTCGATCACCTGGAGTCGGTCAGCGGTGCGCAGCTTGCGGCACGCTTCGGGGAGCGGGTGCTCGTCCCGGCCGACGTCGCGATGCTCGAAGAGCGGGCTGCGGCGCGGACCGCGTTCGGCGAGCTCGTCGCCGTTGCCGCTGGCTGGGATTCGCCCGATCCGGCGCGCGCGGCGATGACGGACTGGCGTTTCGACGATGCGATCCCGATGATCGCCGACGCCCTGGGGTGGCTCGAGGCGCGCGACGCCCTCCTCGACGAGATGGAGGCGGCCGGCCTGTCCGCACCTGACCGGCTCCAGCAGGCCTACCGCTCCTTCGGCGGCGGCGTGGAGGCGTACGACGAGCTGGAGGCCCAGCGCGCGGTGGTCCGAGCCTACGGCGCCACGGCAGCCGAGATCAACGCCGAGCACTCGTTCCTGGAGCGGATCGGCCTGATCGGGGGGCCCGACCCGGCCCAGCGGCTGCAGATGGCGAACGGCCGGTTCACCGGCGGCGACCTTCGCGGTGCCGTGGAGGCGATCTCGGAGGCGCAGCGCATCCTGGCGTCGGCTGAGACGGGCGGGCTGATCCGCCTCGCGAGCGCCATCCTGGTCGTGGTCATCCTCACGGCAATCGCGGCGCTCCTCGTTCGGCGACGCGCGTCGTACACTGCTGCGCCATGACCCCACAGCGCCGGCCACCGCGCTTTCCGACCGCCGCCGACGTGCTGTCCGGGGAGACAGCCGACGTGTACTTCGAGCGGGCTCGCGCCATCCTCGCCGCCGAACAGATCGACCCGGTCGTGACGATGGAGGTCTTCTCGCGCGGCGAGGGCGTGCTGTGCGGCGCCGAGGAGGCGCTTGCCTACCTGCGCGAGATCTTCGCCGAGGTCAACGGCAGCCACACGCCGGTGGTGGAGTCGCTGCACGACGGTGATCGGTTCGGCGTGAAGGAGGTGGTCATGCGCATCGAGGCGCACTACTCCGCCTTCGGCCTGTACGAGACCGCGATCCTGGGCATCCTCGCCTCCGGGTCCGGTTGGGCCAGCGCGGCGCGCCGCATCGTCGACGCGGCGGCGCCGGTCCCCGTCATCGGGTTCGGCGCCCGCCACGTGCACCCGAGTGTGGCCGACCAGATGGACTACGCGTCGGTGGTCGGGGGCTGCATCGGCGCATCGACGCCGGCCGGGGCGCGACTCGCCGGCCTCGCCCCGACCGGAACGATGCCGCATGCCCTCGTCCTGATCTTCGGCGACACCGTCCGCGCCGCCGAGGCCTTCGACCGACACATCGATCCCGACGTGCCGCGGATCATCCTGGTCGACACGTTCAAGGACGAGGCGGAGGAGGCGCTCCGCGTCGCCGAGGCGCTCGGCGAGCACCTGTGGGGCGTGCGGCTGGACACGCCCTCGGAGCGCGGTCGCGTGACGCCCGAGCTCGTCAAGGAGGTCCGCGCGCGGCTCGACCTCGCGGGCCACCCGAACGTGAGGATCGTCGTCTCGGGCGGGATGGACGTCGACCGCATCGGCGTCTTCAAGGATGCCGGCGCGCCGGTCGACTCGTTTGCCGTGGGCAGCTACATCAGCAAGGCAAGTCCGATCGACTTCACCGGCGACCTCAAGGAGATCGACGGCCGCCCGGTCGCCAAGCGCGGTCGGATTCCGGGACGCACCGAGAACCCGCGACTCGAACGGATCGACCTCCGGCGCTAGGCTGAATCGATGCATCACATGCAGTCGGGGGACGATCGCGAGTCCGCGTACGAGCTGTTCCAGCGCGGGTCGCGGATGCTGGCCGATCGCCACTTCGGAGCGGCCGCCGTCCTCCTGGAGCGGGCCCTGGCCCTCGAGCCCGGCAAGGCCTCGATCCTCGAGGCGCTCGGGCAGGCCTATTTCAACCAGGGCGATCATCTGCGGGCCGGGGAGCGCTTCGGCACCATCGTGGACGCCGATCCGCTGGCGCATTACGCCCACTTCGGGCTCGGTCTTTCGCGGGCCCGAATGGGGGACGCATCCGCCGCGCGGCGCCACCTGCGCATGGCCGTCCTCCTGAAGCCGGAGAACGAGGCGTATCAGCGGGCGCTGGCACGCCTGGGCGACGCCGCGTAGCGACGCGGCTCAGGCGGGATCCGGCTCGCGGCGCGCGCCCAGGCGGGCTCCACGGTGCGAGGCAGTGTGCCTAGGCAGCCCGCCGGCGCCGCCGCTGCTCCCGCGCCAGGCGGGCCTGGAGCAGGCCGAGGACGGCGGCCTCCCCCGGCCGAAGCGCATGCGCGCCACGGCCGACGCCGCGTGCCCGCTCCGACAGCGCCTCGACCATGGTTCCATCCAGGTATGCGTCGAGGACCTCGGGGTGGACGTAGCACGCTCGACACACCGCCGGCGTGTTGCCGAGCTGCTCGGCCACCGCCTCGATGGCGCCCACGATCGCCTTCTTGCGTCCCGCGTCGTCGTCGACCTCCAGGAACTCGGACAGGGCCAGGGAGGCGGCGACGGTTCCGGCCCAGGTCCGGAAGTCCTTGGCGGTGAACGGCTTGCCGGAGATCTCCCGGAGATAGTCGTTCACGTCGTCCGAGGTGACGTCCTGCCGCCGGCCATCGGCATCGAGGTACTGGAAGAGCTCCTGGCCCGGCAGCTCCTGGCACTGCCTGACGAGCCTCACGAGACGGCGGTCGCGGACGTCGATCTCGTGGTCCTTGCCGCCCTTGCCGCGGAAGGTGAAGCGGATCTTGGCCCCTTCGACCTCGACGTGGCGAGTTCGCATCGTCGAAAGGCCGTAGCTGCGGTTCTCGCGCACGTACTCGTCGTTTCCCACTCGGATGAGCGTGGCCTCCAGCAGCCGCACGACCAGCGCGAGGACCTTCTCGCGCGGCAGGCCACGACGGCGGAGGTCGCGGTCGGTCCGTCGCCGGATTCTGGGCAGGGC
>JACCWY010000065.1 GCA_013697395.1 Chloroflexota bacterium
GGTGCACTCCTGGCGGATCCTGTACGCATTCTCACGTCCCGATTCACGGCCTCCGGCGAAAGTCGACACGGCGACATGAGGCGCCCAACTGCAACGTCCGCTGCGTCGAACTCAATCGATTCGACCGTTCCGACCTTCCCGAGCGCCCTCTGATCCGCGGCTCGCACGAGGCACCCGCCTGTTCGACGACGAACCGCACGCTGACAGATCCGCGTCGCCCATACCCCAGGGGGTAACGGGCAAGCTGCCGTAAACCTCCGGCAGAAAGGAAGGCGCGATGATCGTTCCCGACTGGATGCTGTACTCGTGGCTCGCGCTCGCGGGGCTCTCGACCCTGTACGTCGCGTGGGACAACTTCGTACGCAAGAACCCCGAAGAGACTGTCATGAAGTGGGGGTGGGTCCTGATCACGCTCTACATGGGGCCTATCGGGCTTGCGCTGTATGTTCTCTCCGACAAGGAGCCGGCGCCGGGAACACACGAGGAGTTCGTCCGCCCCCTCTGGAAGCAAGGCGTCGGCTCGACCGTGCATTGCGTCGCCGGTGACGCCACCGGCATCATCGCCGCCGCCGCGATCACGGCCGCCCTCGGACTGCCGATGTGGCTCGACTTCATCGTCGAGTACGCCGCGGGCTTCGCCTTCGGCCTCTTCATCTTTCAGTCGCTGTTCATGAAAGACATGCTCGGGGGCTCGTATCTCGGAGCCGTACGCGGAACCTTCGTTCCCGAATGGCTCTCGATGAACATGATGGCCGCGGGCATGTTCCCGACCATGGCCATCCTGATGATGGGCCGGGACATGCGGGCGATGGAACCGACCGAACCGCTGTTCTGGGTCGTCATGTCCGTCGGTGTGATCGTCGGCTTCGCCACGGCCTACCCGGTCAACGTCTGGATGGTCTCCCGGAACATGAAGCACGGGCTGATGACCGCGCGTCCAGGTCATGAGAGTCGAACCCATGGCCATGGAGGCCATGGAATGCGCTGGAATGTCACGCGTCCGCAGCTCTCGGCCGTCGCATTGCTGACGATGCTCGCGCTTGCGCTCGGCATCTTGCTACCCGATCAGAAGGTCAATCTCACACTCAGCGCCGACGACGTTGGCGGCGCGGTCATGCCCGCCGGAATGATCATGACGCGCGACACGCCCGGTGAGGCGATGCGGGACATGGCTGCGATTGATCCCGATGAGGTGTCGTATACGGCTCCTGCTACCGCGCGCGGCGACCAGCGGCTCAGGCCGCGCATGGTGGCGGAGTGAAGGTGTTCGAGCTCGAGGCCTCGGTTATCCGCTGGAACATCCTCTCCCACGAACGAGTAAGCGCATATGCATTCAACAAGCAGGTCCCCGGCCCGCGCATCGAGCTGACCCAGGGCGACCGCGTCCGCATCCATGTGAAGAACGACTTGCCCGAGTCGACGACCGTGCATTGGCATGGCCTCGTCCTCCCCAACGCGATGGACGGCCCAGCTGAGATCACCCAGGAGCCGATCGAGCCGGGTCAGTCCTACATCTATCAGTACACCGTGCGCCAGCCCGGGACGTTCATGTACCACACCCACGATCATCCCGACCGCCAGCAGGCGTTAGGCCTCTACGGGGCGTTGATCGTCAGGCCGAAGGACACCTCGCGCGAGGACCGGCTTGCGTACCAGCACGACGTGGTCGTCCAACTGCAGGAATGGCTCGAGCGCGAAGGCTTCACCTATCCGGCAATGCTGATGGAGGGCGCCCTGCCGAACTTCTTCACGATCAATGGCAAGGCCTATCCGGATACCGAGCCGATCCGGATGCGAGTCGGCAAGCGCGTGCGAATTCGGTTCATCGGAACCAACAACAACTTCATTCACCCCATGCACATTCACGGCGGGCCGTTCGAGATCGTCGAGACCGACGGAAACCCGGTGCCGGAAGGAGCTCGCTTCCTCAAGGACACGATCAACGTTGGTCCTGGAGAGCGTTACGACGTCATCTGGACGGCCCGTCGACATGGCCGGTGGCTCCTACACTGTCACATTCCACACCACACCACCAACGAGAACGTCGAGGAGGAAGGCGCCGGCGGTTTGACCGCGCTCATTGAGGTGGCTCCTTAGACCGAGAGCGACGAAGGAGCCGCGATACGCCTCGAGCGGCACGGAAACGGTCGATCAGGCGCGGGGGTGCAACCCAGCCAGAATGACCGCGACGAGCCGGCGGACCGCCGCCTTGGACGGCAGGCTGTTGGCTGCTGTGAGGGCGTGGAGGCAGTAGCTCGCGAGCTCGTCGGGCGCGACATCGTCCCGGAGGTCACCGGTCTCTGCACCCTCGGTCAGCAGATCTCGGATGAAGTCGCTGAGCTGTTGCTGCGCTCGGGCGACGTGCTCACCTCGATGCAGGAGTGCCGCGAGCTCGGTGCCGTGATGCTCGTGGGCAATGAGCGCATAGGCCTCGAGCACAGCTTCAAGCCGCTCGCCAGCGTCGCTAGCTTGGTCCCGGACCTCGGCGAGGTACTCAAGGTGGCCGGTGATCTGACGCTCGTGCCAGGCGACCAGGATCGCTTCGACGTCTGAGAAGTACTTGTAGAGCGTCGCACGTCCAATGCCGATCTCCTCGGCGATCTGCGACATCGTCACCGACCGCACTCCCCGCGCGGCCACCAGCGCCGCGGTTGTGTCCAGGGTCGCGTCGCGCACCGCGCGGCGGTGCCCCTCGATCGTCTCATTCCACAGCTTCGGCACCATCCTAGGATACGTGACATCGATACTCAATACACCCCGACTTGATAGCGGACGTACTGTCTCGTAAACTCCTGGCATCGGATCGCATTGACAACAACGCGCGACAGAGGAGGGCACGCACATGGCTGAGCCGCCATCCGCCCCCGACTCCACAGACGAACTTGGCGTGGGGCCCGACCGCGAATCGGCCACCAGCACACCACGCTGGGTGAAGGTCTTTGGGGTCATCGCCCTCGTTCTCGTCGTGCTCCTTGCGATCTTGTTGCTCAGTGGCGGTCACGGCCCTGGTCGCCACACCGGTGGCGCAGGTGGCCACACACCACCCCCCGCCAGCGTCACAGAACACGGCGGGCAACAGTCATGACCATGACGCCCCGCCTCCGCAAGTTCGCGCTGACCGCGCATGTCACTTTCTCGGTCGGCTGGCTCGGCTCGGTCGCTGGCTTCCTGGTTCTCGCTGTCGCGGGTCTAACCAGCCAGGATGCTCAGATGGTGCGTGCGGCGTATCTCACGATGGAGTTGACCGGCTGGTTCGTCCTCGTCCCATTGGCGCTCGCTTCGCTATTGACAGGGCTTGTCCAGTCACTGGGTACCACGTGGGGCTTGTTCCGCCACTACTGGGTCCTGGCGAAACTCCTGATAAACGTCCTCGCCACCATCGTCTTGCTGATGTACACGCAGACACTCAGTTCCCTAGCAGGCGTAGCGTCAGACACGACATCGCCCGGTGACGATCTGGACGGGCTGCGGAGCCCGTCCCCTGTACTCCACGCCGGTGCCGCGGTGCTGCTGTTGCTCGTGGCCACGGCGCTGGCCGTATACAAGCCGCGGGGCATGACCCCGTACGGGCGGCGTAGGCAGCACGAGCACCGTACGGTGTCGCAGCCGTAGTGCAGCTGCCTGACTAAAGCACCTCGGCGAGCTTCCACCACTTGCCCGTGCTCGAACGCTGTCCCCTAGGCCGCTGAGTCATCGGGGAACTAGCGCTTCCTTATTCGTCCCGGACGAATACGGCTTCGCTGTCCTCGCAGCAGCTGTAGACCCCGGGCTCGAAGACGAGACTGCTTTCCCTCAGGGTCGCCTCGACGCTGTCGCCGTCTTCGGTTTCAAGCGTGACTACGTCATCCTCGATCGTCCAGGAGATCGTGACCTCGCCGTGATCGACCGTTCCGGTTCCGTCCGCCGACAAGCTGACAACGCCCTCCGCTGGATGGCGATAGTCCCCGGCGACGGAAGCGTTGTCAGTCCCGTTCCCACCGCATGCCCCGAGGGCGAGCGCCAACGATGCGAGGGTCACAGCACGGCGAATGGGAGTCCGTTTCGTGCTCGCAAGACGTCGCACCCGGAGCTTTAGCTCACGGTGTCTGCCTCGCGACACGCTCACTCCGAGACGGTCGCGGCGGTGGACTGGTTGCGGTGCTCGCGGCGCGTGCGAGCGACGCGTCGAGCAGCGCCGCTCGGGCGGCCTGGGTCGGATACGCGGCGGCCAGCGGGATCTCGGCTTCTCGCCCGGTCGCGCCCGCGCGTGCGTTCTCCTCTCTCGCCGCCCAGGGCTCGCGCCGACCGGGCAC
>JACCWY010000092.1 GCA_013697395.1 Chloroflexota bacterium
GCCCTGCAGCACGAGGCCCTGCGTTCCGGGGCCAGCGTCGGCAAGGAAGGACTCGACGAGCCTCAGCTCGCCCTCGCGGCCGATCATCCTGCGTCTCTCACCCGCGGATCTTAGGGTCCCGGAGCGCGTGCGTGGCCGTGGCCCGGTCGTTGCGTATTGACAACAGGGCCTATGGTGGCAATCCACCGCGGTGCCCCGCGCCTGAATCCC
Organism: Chloroflexota bacterium; assembly: GCA_013697395.1. GTDB lineage: Bacteria > Chloroflexota > Limnocylindria > QHBO01 > QHBO01 > JACDBZ01. The sequence continues at coordinate 211 of JACCWY010000092.1, forward strand.
CGCAACGTGCCCGGGAGCTGATCGTGGAAGCACCTCTGCCCGTCTTGGCGGTCCTGGCGACGATCGCCCTGCTGTTCTTCGCCGTGGTGCAGGTCATCGTGCTCGCGTGGCAGCGACGGGAGCTCGAGGCGCACCTGATCCGGACGCAAGCCGAGGTGAAGGCCCTCCGCCTTCGCCTCGCCGACGCAACCCGTCCACCGACGCAGTTCGCGCGCATGCGTCTCCGGGAGCGCGCGATCAGCCGATTCGGGAGGCTGCGCCGAGCGGTCCCACGCCGGAATCGGCCGCAGGACCAGGACGTCCATGTCCTCAGCCTGCTTGCGGATCCGCCTGCTGGAAGAAGGGCCGGGCGCTGACGAGCAGGATGACGGCCGACAGCACCGCGAAGATCGGTCCCGACAGCATCGGTGGCGGCGGCGGCTGTCCCGGTGCCAGACCGGCGACGACGTAGAACAGCGCCGCGCCCGCCGCCCAGACCGGCAGGACCCACATCGTCCACCACGCCCAGCGCCGATGCCGCCGGTACGCGAAAACGATCACCGCCGCCGCCAGGAGGCCCAGGACGACCAGGCTGAACCCGTTCACCCGCGTGAAGAAGTCGAAGAGCCGATAGGCAGCCGCGCTCTCGGACTCGAGCTCAGCCAGCGTCAGGCCGGTGAGGCTCATCGGTATGGCGACGTCGGCCGGCGCTCCCACCAGCACATCGGTCGCCCCGAAGAGGACGACCACCACGGCCATGAAGGCCAACCCCCACCAGGCGTGCCGCTCCATCCATCTCATCGACGTATTGAACAGGCGGGCCGCAAGCCCCAGCTGGATGAACCTCGCGTGCAACAAAAGGTACCGGTCAGGAACGCCACAGGGTCGATACCGGCCCGACGCTGACAGACCTCACACTCGTCCTGGAATGACGCAACTCGATTTGGAGCTCGCGGCCCTCCGTGCGCGGCGGCGCAGCCCTGGCCTTTTGGCATGGTTGCGCGGCCTGCGAACGTTCGATCGTCGCGCCATTCGGGACCCCGACAAGCGTGACGTGTACTGGCTCAACGTGCAGCGGCGCCTGGCCGAGAGTGACGCGGACTTCCTCCTGCGCCACGCCGACCCGGAACCGCCCCATCCGCCCGCCCCTTGGCATACCATCGGGTAGGCGCACGAACGTCGGGCAGCGGCGGTGATCACCTCGCGTCGCGGAGCCGAGCTGACATGAGCCGATCGAGCTCCGCCGGGTAGGCGATGCCGTGCTCGGCGGCGACAGCCCCCGCCAGCTGCCGGTACAGCTCCAGCAGCGCCAGCGCCGCGTCGCGCATCGGTCCGATCTCGGGTGGGGCGACGGTTGCACGCAGCGCCGCGAGCCTGTCGCCCGGGAGCGCCTCGTCGATCTTCCAGTACGGCTCGTCGTCCGCCTCGACGCCGGCCTCCAGCCGCGCGAGCGCGATGCACGTGCTGCGCAACTCCTCCAGCTGGCCGTGGGCCCACCAGATGTTGCCGCGACCGAGCGCGGTGATGACGTGGCCGACGTCGTGCCAGAACCCATGCACGAGCTGCCGCGTCTGCTCGGAGTCGGCGGGTCTCGATGGTGGCGGCGGCCGTTCACGCGCCCGATCCTCCACGCCGCCCTTGTCGAGAAGGACCCGATACGGCAGCTCGAGCGTCAACTCGCCCTCCCGGTGGATGATCAGCTCGAGGTCCGCGCCATCGGACAGGATGACGTGCAGGTTGGCCGGATTGCCGAAATCCTCCAGGAGGAGCGATTCACCGATCGCCCGCACCAGCTCGGGCGGGCGAGGACATCCTCGTAGGCAACATCCGCGATGACCAGGCCGATGTCGAGGTCCGAGAATTCGTCAGCCGTACCCGTCGCGTGCGACCCGTAGACGAGGAGCGCCCGGATGCGATCGTCCCCTTGGGCGACTGCCGTGAGGCGATCGGTGAGGACGCGGAGCTTGCTGGAATCCACGCCCTCATCATGTCGCGTATCGCAGGGTCGGCGCGGCGATGTCGAACCCGCCGCACGGTTGGCGCAGTCCGGGTGAACCTCACGTCCCGTGCTCCTTCATCCACGCCGCGACGGCGCGTTGACCGGCACGCGACAACCACGCGCCCTCGACGAACCCTGCCAGGTCGTCCCGGCTCAGCTCGCCGATGCGCGACCCGCGGAGCAGCACCGACGGGTGGCCGTCGAAGTGCGACGTCGTAAAGAACGGCAGGGATTCATCGGCCAGGATGGCTTCCTTCTCGAGCTCCGATTCGACCCAGAACACGATGACGTCGGTGTACCGCTCGCCCGTGTCCGGGTCGACCGCGTCCGGGCGCGGGTTCCGGAAAAACAGGAAGCTGCGGTGGCTGACCTGGTAGACCGTCGGAGCGTTCCGGCCGCGGGCGCCTCCCAGGGTCACGCCCGGCAGCGCACGCGCGATGTCGTGAATGTCCTCCACGGTCGCCGGCCGCGTGCCATCGGCAGCCTTCGGCCGGTCATCTCCCATAAAGGCGATGCTAGGCCACCGTGCGGCCCGCCGCGGCCTGTTCCTCCGCGTAGTTGATCAGGTCGAGCTCCCCCGGCGATTGACCCTCGGCGGTGAGCAGGGCCCCCGCCTCTGCTCGGTGCTGCGTCCCATGATTGACGACGTGCACGAGCATCTGCCACACGGGCACGCCCTCGAAGACATACCCGATGAAGCCGTCGGTCAGGGTCGGCAGCCAGGCATCGACAGCCGCCCACTCGGCTTCCCAGCGTTCGCGCAGTTCATCGATCGCAGGCAACGGCTCGCGCTCGGGCGCGGGGCCCTCGTCGGCGCCCCGTGATTGGAGCCCGATCCGCCAGCGCTGCGATGCTCCCAGGTGGTGCACGAGGATGCCTCCCAGGCCGCGATCGCCGACGGCGTTCGCCCGCGTCCATACGGCAGAGTCCATGCCGTCGAGGACGGCCAGCACCCGGCGGGTCGCCCAGCGGTCGTACGCGAACAGGAAGCGGATCTCGTCAACCTGCATCGGTCGTGCCTCCTTGTGCGCGCCTAGCCGCGGTAGCGGGGCTCAGAGC
>JACCWY010000116.1 GCA_013697395.1 Chloroflexota bacterium
GCCACGACCCGTCCGCCTGGTTGCCGCCACCGTGCTTGTCGCCGCGGGGCTGCTCGCCACGCTCGCAGTCGCACCGGTATCCGCCGCAGCGCCCGAGCGGGTCGACGAGCCGATTTTCCTCGTGTTCCCGGACTTCGACAATGGCTTGGTCGTGTTCTGGAACACGACGCGAGAAGCGTTCTGTGCCTGGGAAGAGAACGACTTCGAGGGCGATTCGCCGGCGCTCGAGCTCGTGACAGCGACGTACAACGAGACTTCCCGCGGTCCGGTCATCTTCCGATGGGCTGCCATGGGCCACCTCGAGCTGTGGACCCTCGACGATGACGCGGATGGCAGCGGCGCCTGCCCGGACACCGACGGCAGCTCCGAGCTGTGGGCCACTGGGACCGCGCGCGTGGCGGTCAACGACAACGACCTCGACCACGACGCGAGCGTCGAGGCCGGTCTGCGGCGCACGAACGCATTCGGTGACCGCGGACATGGCACCGTGTGGGACGCGCATGGAGGGACCTGGCAGTACGGCTGGATCTTCCACGCCCTCCGGGACAATGAGGGCGGCACACGAGTCCCGGTGGAGCGCTCCTTCCTCCACCCCATCCGCTGAGCGGACGAGTCGAAATGCCAGCCAGCAAGGAGAGTCTGTCGTGCGGTCCCGAATGGTGGCTGTCGCTCTTGGTTCTTGCTTGCCGGCTGCGGTGGAGGTGGGCGGCATTCGCCGCAATCGCCCTCCTGGTGGCCAGCTGCGGCGGGGCAACGTCGGTCGTGCCCACGGCGACGGAGCGGACGGTATCGCCGTCATTGACGAGCACTCCAACAGCGAACCCGCTTGCCAGCCCGACTCTCGAAGGGAGATTCGCCGTTGACGACTCGGGCCGCGAGCTGGCGATCGAATGCTGGGGAACCGGCGACCCCACCGTGTTTCTCGAGTCGGGTGGCGGGGCGATCGACGAGTTTTCGGGGTCGGCGCTGGTTCGGGAGCTGGCATCCGAACGTCGAGTCTGTCTCTACAACCGGGCCGGCCGCCCACCAAGCGATCCAGCGCCCGATGAGCCACGCGAAGCGGAAGACATCGCGGCCTACTTCCACGCCTTGACGCGGGCTGCCGAGATCTCGCCGCCGTTCTTCCTCTTCGGGCGTTCCTATGGCGGCATGCTCGTCACGTTCTACGCGTCCGAGTATCCGGATGACGTAGCGGGAGTCGTCGTCTTCGACAGCCCGGCGCCGAGTGCGACGATGACCGAAGAAGACTTCCCCGAAGGCGTTTGGGATTTTCCCGGGAACACCGAGCGCACCAACGTGCTGACGGGCTTTGAGAATCGCTTTGGCCGCGACCCCGTGCACTTCGAAGCGCCCTTGATCTTGATCAGTCCAACACACGGCGAATCCACCCCAGACGATCGCTACTGGCTGCAGACGAGCAGCGATGCGGAGCAAGTCGTCCTCGAGGGCGGAATGGAAGTCATCGACACCCAAGCGAGCGTAATCGCGGATTACATTCTCGCTGCTCACGAGCCATAGCAGTGTCGCCTGCACCGCCCGAATTTCTCATGAACTGGACCGGCCCATGACAACGCCCGAGCGGACGAAGTACGACGGCAGCGTCACGCACGTGACGTGGGCGGCCGGCGATGCCCGGCTGGCGTGGGCGTTCAGATGGACACATATGCATGGCGCTGCTCACCGCGTGCGGCGCGCCCGCTGTGCCGCCGACCGGACGGTCCAATTTGGCGCCGGTATCACCGATTGAATCGGCGCCCGAAGCATCTGAGGGTCACGCGGTGGACCACATCGACCTGTCGGCGCTCGTCGGGTTCGATAGGGCCTCGTTACGAAAATGGGTCTGGCGGTGTCCTCGATCGGGGCTGGTTGGGGGTTCTCGACCTGGATACCGGTGTGCTCTCCGAAATCGGCGTGCGTGATTCGAGTTGGGGAACGGTTGTTCCACTGCCGTCTGGAGAACTGCTGATCGTCGGCGGGATGACTCGGAGCGAGTGCAGGGCGAGCACGACCTCTCAGGAGATGGTCCCCTGCAACGTGGCATCCACCGCCGTTGACATCCTGCGTTAGAGGTAAGGACGATGCATCAACGCGCCAAGCCAACCCCGCCCTACGCGCCTGCAGCGATCGCGTTGTCCGCATTGTTGGCGGCGTGCGCGGCAGGCGCTCCGCTCGACTCGACGTTGGTCCCACCGAGCCGGCCGAGGTCATCGCCCGCTGTCGCTGGCGACGATCTCGCCGGGGGCGTGCCGCTCGAGCATGGGCTCCGGCGCACACTACTCGCCGCGTGGCTGGGCCAAGAGCTGCAGCTTTCCGAAGAGCAGATGAGCGACGTCTACTACGTCGCGCTGCTCGGCACCGTTGGCTGCAGCGTGGAGGGGACGCTGCTCGCCGCGGCGTCCCGTGACGAGCAGGCGGTCCTGGCCGACAACACCACCGTGGACCCGACCAGCAACGGTGGGCAACGCAGAGCAGTTATACGGTCAGATTTGAGCGTGAATGTGGTGGTTGGTGGGCGACACTGGACTCGAACCAATGACCTCTTGCATGTCAAGCGTCCCCGCCCAAGCGCTGTGCTACCAGTGTAGAAAGCCGAGTGAAAACGTCGCAGTTATACGGTCACGCGATTGGTGCGCATTGGCAGCTCGCGACGCCGAGCGCGAGATGGCCCGCGTGACGTGGCATGGCTGATGCGATGCAGGTCGGGAGCTACGGAAGGGCGACGTGAGCGGCAGCTGGGCGCGAAACGGTGACCAGCCAGTGGCAGTCGTTGTAGCGCTGTCGCTGCAGGCTCTGGACGTGGCCCGTGCGGTTCACGCGAGCGGCTCGGCTTGCAGCCCGAGGGCAGGCCGGCTTTTCGACCGGGCCCTCGGGCCACGACTCCTCGTGCCATCAGCGGTGGGACTCTCGGCCAGTCGTATCAACGCCTGTCGAAGGGCGACGTGTCCCGGCTTTCCCAACAGCCGCACGTACCTTGCCTCGATCTCCCGTATCGTCCGCGCGGCGCGCTCGATCACGCGGGCACCGCGGGTGGTCGCGACGATGAGCTTCGCGCGGCGATCGCTGGGATCAGGCCTCCGCTCGACGTAGCCAAG
>JACCWY010000117.1 GCA_013697395.1 Chloroflexota bacterium
CGTCCCGGCCGATGCCGCCGAGCTCGAGAAGGCCCGAGCGGCGGCCGCCGGGCTGTCGGGCATCGTCGCCCAGCTCGGCGAGCTGACGCAGGCCGAGGCCGCGCCTCTCCAGCGCTCGCCGCAGCACGTCGCGATGGCCGACCTGGCGCGCGAGATCGTGGCTTCGCTCGACGGCCTCCTGCGTGATCGCGGCGTCACCGCGACGGTGGAGCCCGGTCCGGAGGGCGCCGACGCCCACGTCGATCGCGGACAGGTCTCCCGCGCGCTGCGCAACCTCGTGACGAACGCCATCCAGCACTCGGCGCCGGCCGGCTCCGTCCGGATCGGTGTCAGCCGGGCCTCGGGTGTCGAGGTCCGGGTCGCAGATGACGGTCCCGGCATCGCCGACGAGGACATGCCCTACATCTTCGAGCGCTTCTATCGTGCCGACAGGTCCCGAGGCCGGATGCCGGGCAGCGGAATCGGCCTGACCGTCGCGCGCGAGCTGATCGTCGCCAACGGCGGAACGGTCGAGGTCGAGTCGACTGGACCCGCTGGAACGACCTTCCGGGTCACGCTGCCGGCCGCGGATTGAGGCCTGCGGCGCGCGGTGGTGCGCCATCGGCCATGATGGCGTCATGGCGTTCACCGTTCGCGATCACGGAACCGTCGACGATTTCCTCGCCGCTGCCGGCGAGTTCCTCGAGGCACGCGAGGCGGAGCACAACCTCCTGTTCGGCATCTCGAGCTTCGTGCGTACGAGCCCGGAGCTGCTGACCGATGGTCCGGCGACCTTCGCCACGGTGAGCGATAGCTCCGGGCGAGTCGTGGCGGCCACGCTCCGGACACCGCCGCACAACCAGGTCCTGTCATGGATCGAGGAGCTCGGCGCGGTCGACGTGTTGGTGGAAGCCCTGCGCGACGAGCGGCTGCCCGGCATGCTCGGCCCGACCGAGCCGGCCGCGCGATTCGCCCGACGTTGGAGCGATGCCACCGGCCAGCCCGCGCGGATCGAGGTGGCCGAGCGCATCTTCCGCCTGGAACGTGTCCTCCCACCCGAGCGGCCCGCGACGGGCTCGTGGCGCTTCCTCGAGTCGGGTGACCGCGACCTGATCGCGCGGTGGCTGGTCGCCTTCTCCGACGAGGCCATGCCCGAGGCGCCACCGATGCCGGATCCGGGGGCGGCCGCCGACCGCTGGATCGCGCAGGTCGGCCGCATCGGCTACCTGTGGGACGACGGGGGAGAGGTCGTCTCGCTGGTCGGCGCGGGCGGAGAGACGCCGCACGGCATCCGCATCGGTCCGGTCTACACGCCGCCTGAGCTTCGTGGCCGTGGATATGCGAGCTCGCTGACGGCGGCGGCCAGCCAGGACCAGCTCGATCGCGGCCGCCAGTTCGTCTTCCTGTTCACCGACCTGGCAAACCCGACCTCGAACAAGGTCTACCGCGCCATCGGCTACGAGCCGGTCAGCGACGTCGACATGCACCGCTTCGGTGCCGATGCCTAGGGTCGTGCTCGCCCTGATCGTCATCCTGTCCGCCTGCTCGACTCCCGCGGGGGAAGAACGAACCGGGTGCGGGGCGGAGTGGCGACAGGTCGAGGCGGTCGCGGCCACCGCGCGCGGCGTCGATGAGCAGCCGCTGCCGGTCGCGTGCATCCACCAGATCGCCAACCGTCGCGTGCGCGTCGGTTTCACGTTGCCGGCCGGTCCGAGCTGCCACGTCCTCCGGCGCGTCGAGCTCGTGGAGTCGGCCGAAGCAGTCTCGATCAGCCTCTTCGGCGCGGTTGACGACGATCCCGCCGCCGGCGCCTGCCCCGAGGAGCCACGCGACGCCGTCACCGAGATCGACCTCGCGGCGCCGGTGGACGACCGAGTCCTGCTCGACGGGAGCGGCACCGGGGAATAGCCAACGAACACTTTGGGCTCCGTTCCAGTCAGGATGACTGAGAACCGATACCGAGCGAGCCCTGAACCCCATTCGGCAGGCCCAAGCCGGCGACCTCGAGGCATTCGACATGCTGGTGCAGCAACACGCGCCCAAGCTCTACCGCCTGGCGTCCGGGATCGTGGGCGTGACCGATGCCCAGGACATCACGCAGGACACCTTCACCGCCGCGTGGCGCAAGCTTCCCACGCTGCGCGACCCCGAGCGCTTTCCGCAGTGGATCACCCGCATCTGCGTCAACAGGTGTCGTACGCACCTGCACGCGAATCGATCGGCGCCAATCTCGCTGGAGGCGGGTGGCGCGGAGGAGATGCCCGCCCGCGGCGACTTCCGGGACGCGATCGACGCGCGCGCGGTGATCGGGCCGGCATTCAGGGGCCTATCGGCTGACCATCGATCCGTCCTGGCGCTCCATTACGGCCTCGGCCTCTCGATCCGCGACACGGCCGATGCCATGGACGTTCGCGTCGGAACCGCCAAGTCGCGGCTCAACGCCGCGCTGCGGATCATGCGCGTCGCGCTCGGGCCCCTGCCCACGGCGACGACGGTCGTGGACGAGCAGGCGGTGTCGCAATGACCGGACGGCCCACCTCCTCGACCGACGAGCTCGTCGCGGACTACGTCAGATCCACCATGCGTGTCGCGCTGCCACCGGCCTTCGTCGACGACGTGATGCGCTCCGTGGCGGCCACGCCCCAGGAGCGCCGGACCTGGTTCAGCGCGTTCGGGCCGTTCGCACCCGCCATCGCCGCGGTTGCCGCGACCGCTCTGATGATCGCGGTCGGCTTTGTCCTGCTGGCGCCACGCAATGTCGGCCCGCCGCCCGAGCCGACCCCCACGCCGGCGCCGACGCTCACTCCCGAGATCGGCCGCGTCCTGACCGAGCCCGGCGATGTCATTCGCATGGCTGCCCTCGACGGCGCCGGCCAATTCGGCACGGTCACCATCCGGCGCGGGGAGGAGAAGGGTGGCTACGAGGATTTCGTGCCGTTTGCCTTCGAGGACGTCTTCTTCGTCGAGCTGTATGTCACGTACGAGCCCAATCGGTCCACCAGCGAGGAGTACGGCGAATGGGAGTTCGCCTACGCAGTCGACCTCGAGGGGGACGGATTCGTTGATGAGGCGCTGCGCCGCGGCGTCGGCTTCCTGGGCCTGGAGGAGCAGCCCGGCTACGACTCGGCCCCCCAACCGCTCCTCCAGGGCAAGCGCTTCGGTGACGAGGTCCTCGAAGGTTGGTTGGTGCTGGAGCTGCCCGCCGCCGCCGCCGACTTTGACCTCTACCTGGTCTACGGTCACGGCGAATGGACCGACGGGATCGAGAACATGGTGCCGGACGCCTCCGCGCTGCTTCGACTGCCCGCTGATCCAGTCGGCATCACGCCGTTCGATCCCGATAGCTTCCCGTCTCCCGAGGGCACCCCGATCCCGATGCCAAGCTTCCACGTCCTCCCGTCGCCGGTGCCCTCGGCTGCGGCGACGTTCGAGCCCTCGACGGACATCGAAGCCGACGCACTGTTCCAAGAGACGCAGAGTTGTCCGAACGCCGGCCTGGGAGTGAGGATCACCTTCCCCGGCTCGTGGTCCACCAACGAGGCCTACGAGGACATTCCGGCATGCAGCTTCTTCGGGCCCGATCAGATCGACGCGGAGCTCATCTACAACGGACTCGGCGACTTCCCGCCGGTCAGCTTCTTCGAGATTCCCTCGTGGACCGGCGGAATCGAGCAACCGCAATTTGAGCGCCTCCCCGTCGGCGACCGCGTCGCGTGGCGGATCACCTTCACCGAGGACCAGCAGAGCACCGGCACTCAGTACCTCATTCCCCTCACGGACGACCCGTATGGTCCGCTGCTCAGGGCCATTGCCGGTCAGCCGGACGGTCGCGCTGTGCTGGAGCGCATGCTGCTCCGCCTCGAGTTCGCCGAGTAGCGGCACTTTGGTGGACGGGACGCCGGCCAGACGGTTCCGGCTACCATTCGGGCATGTCCGATGCCCCGACACAGCTGCTCATCAATGGCGAGCTGCGCGACGCGGCCGCCGGCGCCACGTTCGCGACCTTCGACCCGGCGAGGGGCGCCGAGCTGGCGAGGGTCGCGCAGGCCGGGGCCGATGACGTCGACGCGGCGGTGACGGCGGCTCGGTCCGCGTTCGACGGCGCCTGGGCAAAGACCTCGCCGGCCAAGCGCGCGCGGGCGCTCAACAGGCTCGCCCAGCTTCTCGACGAGCAGACCGACGCGCTCGCCGAGCTCGAGTCCCGCAACAGCGGCAAGCCGAAGTGGCAGTGCGTGGCCGAGATCAAGGTGGCCGTCGCCACCCTGGAGCTGTTCGCAGGGACGGCGCAGCACCTGTATGGGCGCTCGCACGTGGTGAACCCATCGGTCGTGGCCTACACGTTGCGCGAGCCGATCGGCGTCGTCGGCGCGATCATCCCGTGGAACTACCCGCTCATGATGGCCGCCTGGAAGGTGGCGCCGGCCCTTGCCACCGGCAACACGCTCATCCTCAAGCCGGCCAGCGCCACGCCGCTGACCGCCATCCGGCTCGGCGAGCTCGCGCTCGAGGCCGGCATTCCGCCTGGCGTCCTCAACATCGTGCCGGGCCCTGGTACCGAGGTCGGCGAGGCCATGGCGAGCCACCCGGGGATCGACAAGATCGCGTTCACTGGCGAGACGGCCACCGGCCGTCGCATCGCGGAGGTCGCGGCGAAATCGCTCAAGCGCGTGTCGCTCGAGCTCGGCGGCAAGAGCCCGAACATCGTCTTCGCCGATGCCGACATCGACGCGGCTGTCATCGGCTCGTTGTGGGCGATCTACTACTCGGCCGGACAGTCGTGCGAGGCGCGCTCTCGCCTCCTGGTGCAGGACGAGGTGTACGAGGCATTCGCATCGGCGTTTGCCGAGAAGGCGAAGGCCCTGAAGGTCGGCGATCCGCTCGCCGACGACACGAAGGTGGGCTCGCTCATCAGCAGGAAGCACGCCGACAAGGTGCGCGGCCTGGTGCAGGCCGGCCTCGACGAGGGCGGCGTGCTGCTTGCCGGCGGGGACCTCGACCTCGAGGGGGATCTTGATTCGGATGCATTCGTGGCCCCCACGCTCATCGGCGGCGTGTCCAACGAGTCTCGGATCGCGCAGGAGGAGGTCTTCGGCCCGGTCGTGACGCTGACCCGCTTCAGCGACGAGGCCGAGGCGGTGCGGTTCGCCAACGGCGTCCGCTACGGTTTGGCGGCAACGGTCTGGACGGCCGATGGCGCGCGTGGCCACCGGGTCGCGCAACGCATCCGGTCCGGCGCGGTGGGGATCAACACCCCGTTCATCGCCTTCCCCGGCGTCCCGTTCGGCGGCTTCAAGGAGTCCGGCTACGGCCGCGAGCAGTCGCTCGAGGCGCTCGACCTGTACACCGAGACGAAGGCCGTGCTCCAGGGCACATCTGCCAAGCCGATCAACCCGTTCGGGGTCTGATCGTCGCGGCGATGCCGATCATTCGATCCCGCTCGTGGGTGTCCGCGCCGGTGGAGGCGGCATTCGCGTTCTACGACGACCCCGCAAACCTCGAGCGCCTGATGCCGCCGCCAGTCCGCATCCGCCCTGTCCGGGTAGACCCGTCGCCGCCGCGCGCCGGGACGGTGGTCGAATTCCGCTATGGAATCGGTCCGTGGCAGCGCTTCTGGCTGGTCCGGTTCGCGGAGCACGTCCCGGGCGAGCGGATCGTGGACGAGACGCTCGCGGGACCGATGGCGCGCTTCCACCACTCGCACACCTTCACGCCGGCGCGCGGCGGGGGAACCTGGATCGAGGACCGAGTCGAATATCACGTTGGGCCGGACGGGGTCATCGGCGCCGTGGTGGACTTCATCGCCGGAATCGCGATCCGCCTCACGTTCGTGTGGCGACAGGCACGCCAGAGGGGGTTTCTCAGGGGTCATGAGGTGCTTTGACCGGCCCGTACCTCGGGCGCGTCCGACAGGGCGGGAGGGTCTTGCCGAGGACGGTCTGCGCGCATCAGCGACTTCGCGTGACAACGCGGACCACGATGGCATGTGCGACCGTGTGGCACGTTCTCACGCCAATCCTCTGAGGGCGACAGAGGGCTGAGACAGCCAGAGCCGCCTGCACGCACGGCGGCCGGTTGCGCCGCACCCGCCCCCCGCGTACCGTGCGTCGCAGCATGACGGGCGCCCTCGCAGCATGGTTTTCCCGGTTCCCCGACGGCTGGTGGGGATACCACTGGGCGCCGCCGAGGCCGATGAGCGCCGTCGAGCTGATCGGGACTCCGACCATCGACGCGCGCCTGATGGCGACCCTCTGGGCCGTCGTCGCTCGCCGGCGCAGCGTCATGCTCAGCTCGGAGGCGCCGCAGGCCGGCAAGACGACCGCGCTCTCCGCGTTGGTCGACTTCCTGCCCGACGACACGACCGGCATCTTCGTCCGCGGCTGGTGGGAGGAGTACGAGTGGCTGGAGGAGATCCCCGCCGGGACCGGCTACCTCCTCATCAGCGAGATGAGCGATCACCTGCCCGTGTACGTCTGGGGCCGCGCCGCGCGCGGCGCCCTCATGCTGGCCGGCAAGGGCTGGGGCCTGGGAGCCACGATGCACGCCGATTCCCTGCCGGAGGCGCTGGCCGTCCTGCGCAGCGACCTCGGCGCGACCGACGTGGACCTCGCCGGCCTCACCGTCTACCTCCAGTACTCGGCCTACGAGACGCCCGCCGGCATGTACCGCCGGGTCGAGGAGGCCTGGCACCTTCGGCTCGATGAGCAGGGCACGCTGTCACCCGTCCGCCTCGGCGCCATCGCCGGTGACCGATCGCCGTCGCTGACCGGCGCCCAGCGCCTGCCCTCCCCGCCGATGTTGGCGACCGACGGTGGACGCTTGTCGCGCCCCTTCGTCCACGATCCCGCCGCCTACGCCGTCCTGGCGGCGAGCCTCGGCGTCGGTCCCGATGACCTCGAACGCGAGGTCGCGCAGCGCACCGCCTTCCTCGAATCGCTCGCCGAGCGGGGCATCTGCGATCCGCCTTCTGTGAACGAGGCGCTCAGAGAGTTCTGAGCGGGGCTAGGGCTCGTAGCGCCGGAACGACCCCGGGACGAGCACCTCCGACCTCCCCGAGCAGGGATCGACCGCGACCATCGTGAACGTCAGGGTGTCCTCCTCGATGGCCCATGTGTAGACGCCCTCGCCGTCGCAGAGAGAGCCTCCATGGAACTCGATTCGATCCCCGTCGACGGTCACGCGCCCGGACCCGCGTGCAAACCCACGCTGGATCGAATAGCCCACCTGCAGCGACAGGTCGACCCGCTCACCGCCGACCGACCGTCGCCACGTGCCGGCGAGCTCGGGAGGGACGGTGCTTTCGATCAGCGTGGGCGAGGGGCTCGGCGTCGCCGTCGGGGTCGGGGTCGGCGACACGGTTTGCGACGGCGTTGGCACGGCGGAGACGGCCGGACCGGCCATGCAGCCGGCCAGGACAATGGCGAGCGCCGCAATGACCGAGATCGGCCGCCGCCGTGAAGAGGGATGGTCTGGCAACCTCATGGTCACAGCCTTGCCGTCCGGGAGCCTTGCGGGCAATACGGCGCAGGGCGTAGTTTTCAGCCGATGGCTCGCGTGAGGGAGGGCGACCTCCGGCGGATCATGGCGTTCGTGGCATCCGCGCCGTTCGGGACGCCCGACGACCCGCTCCCACGTCCCACGCTCGCTGCCCTCCGCGACCTCGTCGGCGCGGAGGACGCGGAGTACTTCGAGCTGCGGCGCGCCGACCGCGCTGTCCTCGCCGCCGCGCAGAGCCACGACTTCGCGTCTGCGCCCGGCAGCGAGGACGCGCTCCTTGTCCACGGCTGGCAAAATCCGCTGACCTGGCGACGCTGGAATCCGGCCGACGGCGTCCTCCGGCTGTCCGAGCGCATCGGTCGCCGGGACCTCGAGCGCATGGGCTTCTACCAAGAGTTCATGCGACCGAATCGGCTGCGCGATACCCTCAAGGTGTGGCTGTGGAGCTCGCCCACATCCGCTGCCTGCATCCAGATGTGGCGGTGCGACGGCGAGTTCAACGCGAGAGAGCAGGCCTTTCTCGCCGTCTTACACCACGATCTCATCGTCCTGCGCGAGGAAGCCCTCGGATCGGTGTCCGGGGCGTGGACGAGCGATGCATCGCTCACGACCCGCGAGGGCGAGGTGCTCATGCTCGCCTGCCGTGGCGTCTCCGACGAGGTGATCGCCGAACGTCTCGGCACGTCGACGGCGACTGTGGGGAAGCACCTCGAGCACGCGTACGCGAAGCTCGGCGTTCACTCCCGCGCCGAGGCACTGTGGCGCCTCGCAGCACGGCCCCGCCCGGCGGGCCGGACCGCGGAAGCGCCTCCGACCTGAACGGCGGCGGGGTGGTAGGCTCGGCCGATGAACCCGCGCCGCCCACCTGTCCCGACCGATACGACCCTCGGTGAGCTGCGGGCGGCCGGCTGGCGCTCGCGGACGGTGAAGGAGGAGCTGCGCGCGACCCTGCTGGAACGCGTGCGTGGCGGGCAGCCGTTCATGCCCGGCATCCTTGGCTACGACGACACCGTCCTCCCGCAGCTGGAGAACGCCATCCTGGCCGGTCAGGACGTCATCCTGCTCGGCGAGCGCGGCCAGGCCAAGAGCCGGATCGCTCGGGGACTGGTCGGGCTGCTCGATCCCTGGCTGCCGTACGTCGCCGGCACCGAGCTGCACGACGACCCGTTCCATCCGGTCTCACCCCTGGCACGCAGCATCGTGGAGGCCGAGGGCGACGCGACGCCGATCGCCTGGTGGGCGGCTGCCGATCGGTTCAGCGAGAAGCTGGCCACGCCCGACATCAGCATTGCCGACCTCATCGGCGAGGTGGACCCGGTGAAGGTGGCCGAGGGCCGCTACCTGTCGGACGAGCTGACGATCCACTACGGGCTGCTGCCGCGCACGCATCGCGGCATCTTCAGCCTCAACGAGCTGCCGGACCTCGCCGAGCGGATCCAGGTCGGCCTGCTCAACGTGATGGAGGAGCGCGACGTCCAGGTGCGGGGCTACCGCGTGCGCCTCGAGCTCGACCTGTTCGTGATCGCCAGCGCCAACCCGGAGGACTACACGAGCCGCGGCCGCATCATCACCCCGCTCAAGGACCGGTTCGGCGCGCAGATCCGCACGCACTACCCGGAGGAGGCCTCCACCGAGATCGCGATCATGGAGGCGGAGTCGACCGGGTTCGACGATGGCGACGAGGGCGCATCGGTCCCGGTGCAGGTGCCGGGATTCATGAAGGAGGTCGTGGCCGAGCTGTCGCAGCTGGCGCGGCGCTCGTCGGAGGTCAGCCAGCGCTCGGGCGTGTCGGTGCGGGTGACGATCGCCAATCACGAGACGCTGGCGGCGGCCGCGCTCAAGCGAGCGGTCCGGCTGGGCGAGCCCGCGGCGGCGCCGCGCATCAGTGACCTGC
This sequence comes from Chloroflexota bacterium, assembly GCA_013697395.1. Classification (GTDB taxonomy): domain Bacteria; phylum Chloroflexota; class Limnocylindria; order QHBO01; family QHBO01; genus JACDBZ01. Next base: position 9,368 of record JACCWY010000117.1, read on the forward strand.
CGGCCGTGGTGGCCTCGACGGCGGGCAAGATCGAGCTCGAGACGCTCGGCGACGAGACGCGCGAGGATCGGGTCGTGGAGAAGCTGGTGGCGCGCGCCGTGGTGAACGTCTTCAACCGCCACTTCGCCCTGTCGGAGCTGCTGCCGCTCATCGAGCGCTTCGAGGAGGCGGGGCTGGAGGCGGAGGTCGGGGAGCTCGTCCCGTCCCGTGCGCACGGGGAGCTGGCGGCATCGGTGCCGGAGCTGCGAGCGGCGATCGCCCGGCTGGACGCCGGGGAGTCACCGGCCGGGGTCGCCTCGGCCGCCGAGTTCGTGCTCGAGGGCCTGCACCTGAACCGGCGGCTCAACAAGGAGCGACGTGGCGGCCGGGTCCGGTACGCGCGCTAGCTCGTCAGCGGCCGGAGAGTGATGCCACGAGCGGCGCGAAGGCCTCCATCGCGCGGGCCGGGATGCCGTACGAGTTGATCCCGAGCTTATCGCGGCGCCGCACCATCCCGTCACGCAGCTGGTCCAGTGTCCCGTAGAGCAGGTAGGCAGATCCGCCGATCGCGGCGGGACCGAGCGACCGCAGGAGCGCCAGCAGCGTCGGGCCGATCGGCTGTGAGCCGCCGACCACGCCGGCATCGGCGACGAAGACGTTGAGCTCCAGGTCATCGAAGCGCTCGCCGGCGGCGCGTCGGACGATCGCCACGCGCTCGGCCAGTCCCGACTCCGCGACGTAGCGGAGCAGCGGGCGGCCGCCGGTCGAGAACTGCGGCACGAAGCCGACGATCTGCGCCTCGCGCGCGGCCATCCGCAGCATCCGAGGACCGCCGCCGCCCAGGATGAACGGCGGGTGCGGCCGCTGCACGGGAAGCGGGAACACCCGCGCCCGCTCGAGCTGGTAGAAGCGGCCGTGGTGGGTCACTTCCTCGCCAGAGAGGAGCCTCCGGATGATGCCGAACGACTCCGCCAGGCGGTCGATGCGCAGGCCCGGTCGGTCATACGCCATCCCCAGCTGCCGGTAGTCCGACACCTTCCATCCTGCGCCCAGCCCCAGGTCGAGCCGCCCGCCACTCAGGCGGTCCAGCGTTGCGGCCTCGCGGGCCACGAGCAGCGGGTGGCGGAAGTCGTTGGCGAGCACGTACGGACCGATCCTGATCGTCGTCGTCACCGCGGCCGCGGCGGCCAGCGCAGCGGTCGGAGCCAGCTGCCGCCCGAGGTGGTCGGTCACGTACAGGGCCGCGTAACCGAGCTCTTCGGCCCGTCGGGCGAAGGCGGCCCAGTCCTCCGCCAGCTCGGCGTCGTTGGCGTAGACCGCGAATCGGAACGGCTGCATGTCGCCACGGTAGCGTCGCACGGCATGGCCGACGCGGGCCGAGGGTACTTTCTCGCCATGGGTCGCCCGGGACTCTCCGCGTAGCCTGCGGGTGACTGGAACCCGTCTCCGCGGTGCATCAAGACCATGCAGCTCAGCGGGGGGAGCTTGACGCGATGGCCGGCCCTGGGCCGCGCGTCCCTCCTCCCGATCATCTTCCTCACGATCGTCGTCGCGACGATGCTCCTCCTCGTGCCGACACCGCTCGGCGGCTCCGCTGTGCGCGTGGTGGCCGCCGGCGCCGGCGCGTCCCTCGCCCACCGCGGATGGAGCCGGGCGACGGGTCGCGAGCGCCAGGTCCGCGTGTGGATCTTCAGCGCGATGTGCGTCTGGTTCGTCGCGGAGGTCGCGCGCCTGACGGGGGTCCTCACGGGCCGTCCCGCCCTGCTCGCGGAGCTGAGCGTCCTCGTGCTGGCGGTGGCGGCAATCGGGAGCTACGTCACGGCCGCGCGGCGACGGATGCGCTCCGCGGATGAGGCGGGACTGTACCTCGACGCGGTTGGCATCTTCGCGGCCACCACCGGCGGCGTCATCGTGCTCGGCGCCGGCCTCGTCACCGATCCGACCGGCGTGGCCATCCTCGCTCACGCGGCCTTCTTCCTGGCGATCATGGGCGCCACGCTGCTCCTGAACATCACCACCCGAGTCCCGCTGCGCCTGGTGGGTCAATGGGAGCTCCTTGTTGGGCTGGGTCTGGGTGCCGCCGCGCAGTTCGGCCTGCTCCACGCACCGCCCGACGGTCCGGGACGTGCCGGCCTGCACGTCGCGATTGCCTGCTCGGCCCTGCTCGTCGGTCATGGCGGCAGCCGATGGACCGCCGCCGAGGACCATGGACGCCACTATGCCGCTGTCCGGGGGTGGTTGCGGGGCCTCCCCCCCCTGGCGAGCGTCGTCGTGACTGCTGTCCTCGTGACCAAGCTCATCACGGCGCCAACACTCGTGGAGGGCCTCCCACGGATCGCGGCGGCGACCTCGCTGTCGCTGGTCGTCCTGGTCGCGATCGCGCGCCAGACGGTGCTCCTCCGCGACCGCGAACGGGTGATCGGCCGCGAGCGCCAGCTGACCGACGACCTGACGGTGGCAGAGGCGCAGTACCGCTCGGTCGTCGACCGCGTGCCCGGGGTGGTCTACGTGGCGGAGGTGGGGCGAAACGGCGCCTGGCACTTCGTCAGCCCCAAGATCGCCGACCTTCTCGGCTACACCCCCGAGGAGTGGGTCGCTGACCCCAGCCTATGGATCAACAGCATCTATCCGGGCGATCGCGAGCGGATGGCGCTGGCCGAGCTCGGCACCGCGGAGCGCGGCGACCCGAAGGGCCGATGGGAGTATCGACTCATCGCCCGCGACGGCCGCGTGGTCTGGGTCATTGACGACGAAGCGGTCATCGCCAGGGACGCGGATGGCAACCCGACCATGGTCCAGGGCATCCTCGTCGACATCAGCGACCGAAAGGGCCTCGAGGATCAGCTGCGCCACCAGGCGCTGCACGATCCACTCACCGGCCTCCCGAACCGGGTCCTGTTCGTCGACCGGCTCTCCCACGCGCTGGTCCGCCGAAATCGCACCTCGGGCATCGCGGCGTTGTTCCTGGACCTCGACAACTTCAAGGATGTCAACGACTCCCTCGGTCACGCGGCCGGTGACGAGCTGCTGCGCATCGTGGCCGACCGGCTGGCCGGCGTCCTGCGAGTCGAGGACACCGCCTGCCGCATGGGGGGCGACGAGTTCTCGATCCTGCTGGAGGACGCCGACGGCGAGCGGGCCGAGATGGTTGCGCAGCGAATCGTGGCCGCGGTCGCCGAGCCGTTCCCGCTCAGCATGGGCACGGCGACGATCACCGCAAGCGTCGGGGTGGCGATCCGCGGCGTCCGCCCGGCCGGCGACGCGCTCGAGACGGCCGACGAGATGCTGCGCGACGCCGACACCGCCATGTACGTGGCCAAGTCACGCGGGAACGGGCTCGTCGAGGTCTTCGAGCGCGGCATGCAGGAGCCCATGGCCCGGCGTCGTGCGATGCGGGCGGCGCTCGAGCGGGCGCTCGAGACGGAGGAGCTGTTCCTCGAGTACCAGCCGATCGTCGAGATGCGCAGCGGGGACCTCATCGGCTTGGAAGCGCTGGTCCGTTGGAATCACCCGCTCCTGGGATGCCTCATGCCGGCCGACTTCGTGCCGCTGGCGGAGGCCAGCGGGCTGATCGGCCGTCTGGGCGAGTGGGTCCTCCGTCGCGCCTGCGCCGACCTGGCCGACGCCTCCGTCCTGGTATCGGTGAACGTCTCGGCGCACCAGCTGGGGGACGGCACGCTGGCGGTGCTGGTCGAGGACGTGCTCGCGACCTCCGGCCTGCCCGCCGCCCGGCTGCTGCTGGAGCTCACCGAGAGCACGCTCGCCTCGGCCGGCGCCGGCGCGGAGACCGAGCTGCTTCGGGTGCAGCGGCTGGGCGTCGGGATCGCGCTCGACGACTTCGGCTCGGGGTACTCGTCGCTCGAGTATCTCGGCCGGCTGCCGATCAGCGTCCTGAAGATCGATCGCTCGTTGGTCGAGCGGGTCCACGAGGAGCCACAACGGCAGGAGGTGATGCGGGCGATCGGCCACATCGCCGAGAAGCTCTCGCTCGACACGATCGTCGAGGGCGTGGAGCACGAGGCGCAGCGCCTCATGCTGCTGGCGCTCGGGTTCCATCGCGCCCAGGGATTCCTCTTCTCCCGTCCCGTGCCCCTCGCCGAGGCGCTCGGTCCGTTCGAGGTGCGTCGCGCCTCCTGACGCCTAGCCCAGGGGCCTTCCGCCGGTGACGCCGATCACCTCGCCGGTGATGTAGCTGGATTCGGCCGACGCGAGGAAGACATACAGCGGCGCCAGCTCCGCGGGCTGGCCGGCACGTCCGAGAGGCGTGTTCTCGCCGAACTTCGCGGCCTTCTCCGGTGGCATGGTGGACGGGATGAGGGGCGTCCAGATGGGCCCGGGAGCGACGGCGTTCACTCGCAGGCCGCGCTCGAGCACGCCCGGATCTTGGGCCATGGCCTTCGTGAAGGTTACGATGGCGCCCTTCGTGGTGGCGTACGGCAACAGCTCCGGAGACGGCGAATAGGCCTGGATCGAGGCGGTGTTGATGATCGTGCCGCCCTTCCGCATGTGGGGCAGCGCCGCCTTGGAGAGATGGAACATGGCCTCGATGTTCGTGGCGAAGATGCGTCGCCACTGGTCGGTGGTGACCTCCTCGATCCGATCGCCGCAGTCCTGCCACGCGGCGTTGTTCACGAGGATGTCGAGGTGGCCGAGCTCGGAAGCGGCGTGCTCGACCAGGGCGACGCAGGTGTCGGGGCTGCGGATGTCGCCGTCCACCGTCAGCGCGCGCCGGCCGGCATCGGTCACCCAGCGGGCCGTGTCGGAAGCGTCGGCCTCCTCGACGCCGCCGAGGTAGGAGATGACGACATCGGCACCCTCGCGGGCCATCGCGATCGCGACCGCCTTGCCGATCCCCGAATCCGCACCGGTGATCAGCGCCACCCGCCCGTCGAGCCTGCCCGCCCCGCGGTAGGTCTCCTCGCCATGATCCGCCTTCGGCTTCAGCTCGGCCTCGACGCCGGGCGGCTCCTGCTGCTGCTCGGGGAACGGCGGCTCCGGGTACTGCGTCTTCGGGTCCTGGCGCGTGTCGCTGGTCATCGGTCTCCTCAGTGATTCCTGGCCGATCCACCGATGCAGGCGCCGTGCCGCGGCTCGCGTCACCAGGCCAGCCCGATCAGCTCACCGAAGGCGGCCTCGACGTCGACCTCGAGGCCGCGACGTTCGAACCAGCCGGCGACGTTGGCGAGATCCCGATGCAGGAGCTCGGGGGCATCGGCGTTGGTGGTGAACTCGACGGCCTGTGGAAGGTCGATGATGACGATCCGACCCCGCCACCACAGCAGGTTGTAGGCGGACAGGTCCGCGTGGACGATCCCCCCGCTCGTGAGCGCGCGAAGGCTCACCAGCAGCTGGTCCCAGGCCGATGCGATCTCGCCCACCGACAGGTGTGCTTGTGTCAGTCGTGGGGCGGCGGCGTCGAGATCGCCGATGAACTCCATGACGATCCCGTCGTCCGTTCGCTCGACCGGATACGGCACCGATGCGCTCGACCTCCAGGCGAGGTCGAGCATCGTCATCTCCCGGATCGGCCACATCCGCTCGATCACGTCGTGGCCGTGATCGGTCTTGTGCGCGACCGCCCGCCGGTCACGGCTCGACAGGAACCAGCCCGCTCGATAGGTCGAGTCGTGGCGGTAGAGGGTCGCCTTGTTGAAGCCGAGCTCGCGCAGCTCGCCGGCTGACGGGCGACGCGGACGATAGCGCTTGTGGGTGAGGAGGACGGTCGAGCCCGATGCGTATCGGCGCTCGATCAGGAAGACCTCGGCCTCCTTGCCGGATTTCAGGGTACCGAGCGAGATCTCGTCGTACGGCTCGTCGAGGAGCCACGAGGGGGCCTCGCGCGCGGGCGCGGGTCTTGGGTGCACGCAGGATGCTCCGAGTGTGCGGGTTGGCCCGACCCTCGGAGGTGGCGTCGGCTAGGCGCGGCGCCTCGAGGCATCGGGAGAACGACGTGCCGTGGCATTCATGGTGCGGTCCTCCTCGTGCGTGGTGCGTGCCAGGTCGCGCGCATCATGCACCACCGTGGGGGCCGTGGCAACAATCGGCGTCAGTCTCCGGAATCGGCCGATGCGCGCCTTTACCGGGGTACCGCTGACTCTCCGCTCGGCAGAACGCGCTGATAGACGGCCGTCTGCCACAGCCAGCCGCGGTGGTGCGACCGTCGTTCGAAGCCCCTCGCGCGGATCCGCTCGTCGATCGCCCGCTCGGGATGCACGAAGCCGCGGTACGACTGCCCTGTGAAGCGCAGCGTCTGGTTGCCGATCCAGATCCCGACGCGCGTCCACCACCGATCGTTGGGATAGACCAGCCCGTAGAGCCGGCGGGCGCGGGCGACTGATCGATCGACCAGGGCCGCCCAGTCGCCGTAGCAGCACACGACCCGGTCGAGCGTGACGATGTCGGCCGGCTCGATCCCGTCGGCCAGGGCGACGAAGTCACCGTGGTGAAAGGTTGCGCGGTCCGCGACGCCGCGCCGCCGGGCCTCGTGCCGGGCGACCGCGACATACGCCCGGGCGGCGTCGACGTCGGTCAACCGGTCGGCGCCGGCCGCGAGCAGCTCGAACCCGACGACACCCACGCCACCGCCGATATCGAGCACCGACGCGCCTTCGATGCCGGCCACCTTGATGGCGTCGATCAACCGCCAGGTGCTGCCCGTCGGTCCCGAACGTCGGTACTCGGTCAGCTCTCGGCGCGCCGATCGAGCGTCGAACATTCGGTCGTAGTCGACGTCGCAGCAGGGAGGCGGCATGCCGCCATCATGGGCCGGTTCACAAGCGACCGGCGTCCGAAGGCGCCGCTCGCGGGTCAGCGTGGGAGCGAGTCAGGCGGCGGCCGGCTGGGCCTCCAGCGTCGTCCGAACCGGCGCGGCATCGGCTGCCGGCTCACGCCAGTACGCATTCGAACGCTTTGCCAGGGCAAGCGACGCGTAGGTCAGCACGAGCGCGTTCACGGGGATGGAGGGCGGCGATCATGTCAGTCCGAACCACTGGCCCACGTGGACCAGCATGCCCTGCACGATGAGCAGGCCGACGACACCAAACACGAGGCGCTTCTCCGGCACGCGGCCGACGAAGGTGGAGATGACGAGGAACAGGGTCAGCGCGCCGATGACGTGCGCCATGTTCCGGTGCAGCTCGATGTTGCTGGCGCCGACGAAGACGAACATGCCGGCGAAGAAGACCTGGATGCCGAGGGCCGCGAGATAGGCCCATGCCAGCATCGGGAAGGCGCGGGTCCGGGCGAGCGTTCGGAACATTGTGGACGTGTCTCCGTGACTGCGGTAGAGGCTGGTCGTTTACGTCCACATCGTCGATAAGCCAGCGGCCCGCGCCATCGGTCGTGTGTGGGGCATGGATCGGTCCGCTTGACGTACGCCGACTCGGCGCGATGGAGCACCAGCCGCATGCGGCGACTCAGTCGGCGCCCTCGATCGCACGATCGACTGCCCGCGCGTACTGCTCGTCAGACAGCGCGCCGCTATCCCGCAGGGCCTGGAGCTTGCCGATCTCATCGGCCACCGATCCCTTCGGCGGGCGAGGCGGCTTCATCGGCCTGATCGGCTCCTTCGACGCCCGCCCGGAAGCCTCGGCCTCACGCGCGGCCGCGAACGCGTCGGTCAGCTCGGCCAGGACGCGTTGCTCGATCAGCTCGCCGGTGCGGGCGCCCAGCAATCCCACCGGCCCGCGAAGCCACGTCGGTAACATCCCGGACGGATCCGGGATGGCAGGCGGCAGGTTCGGGGTCGCGGTCGCGCGGCGTGTCGGCGTGGAGCGGCATGTCCGGATCGATCGACGTGGTGCCCGGGGTCGTCGCGACGCCGTCGATGCGCAGCTCGTGGAGTGGCTCCGGCCGGTCGATATCGCGCAGCCGCTGGTCACCGAGCGAATGAAGCTCCACGCCGACGGGCAAGTCGCCGGCCACGATCGCGCTTGTCGTCTCCGACAGCAGGACCTGGCCTCCGCGGCCGACCGCCGCGATGCGTGAGGCGCGCACGACGTCGAGCCCGGTGTAGCCCTCGTCGCCGATCGCCGGTTCGCCGGTATGCAGGCCGAGCCGCATGCGCACAGCGACGCCATCCGGCCAGTCCTCGCGCTCGTGCGCACGCTGAACCTCGACGGCCGCCGCGACCGCGTCGCGAGCCCGCGGGAACGAGTAGAAAAATGCGTCGCCCTGCGTGTCGATCTCCTGGCCGTGCTGCACACCGAACGTCTCGCGCACGATGCGCCGATGCGTCGCGAGGACCTGTGCGTACCGCGCGTCCCCCAGCCGCTTGAGGAGGCTGGTGCTGCTCTCGATGTCGCTGAACACGAAGGTGACGGTTCCCGACGGCAGGTTAGGCATGTGCGGATGAGAATACGGCGCCGAGAGCTAGGTGACGGCGGCCATCTCCGCGAACTGGCACAGCGCGTTGGCGAGCCGCATCTGCTCCGGCGTCCGCGCGCGCACCCGCAGCAGCGCCGGCGTCGCCACCACGACGGCGATGCACCTCGCGCGCGACGTCGCGACGTTGAGGCGGTTGCGGGAGTAGAGGAAGCTCATGCCACGCGGCGCGTCCTCTGGTGAGCTGCTCGTCATCGAGTAGATGCTGACCGGCGCCTCCTGGCCCTGGAACTTGTCGACGGTTCCCACGCGCGCCTCGGGCAGCTCGCGCTGGATGGCGCCGACCTGGGCGTTGTACGGCGCCACGACAAGCACGTCCTCGTACCGGAGGGGATGCACCCCGCCGTGCTTGTCGGTCCAGCTCGACCCGCTCTGGACGAGGGCGCGCACGATGGCCGCGACATGTCGCGCCTCCTCGGGTGACTCGGACTCGCTCCCCACGTGCTCGACGGACAGCAGCCGGACGCCGGCACCCACCAACGGCGCCGGACCGTGAAGGAACTGGCGGCCGAGGTTGTCGCGCGACAGGAGCTTTCCCTCGTAGAACGCGGTCGACGTGAACTTCGTGACGTCGGGGTGGAGTCGCCAGGTGTGCTCGAGGAAGAGGCCGAGATCGTCGGGCATGGCGTCGTGCTCGCCGAGCAGGTGCGCCAGCGCCGATCGATCGGCGCCGGGCGGATGCGAGCCCTGGAGCGGCTGGTCGAGCTGCTGCGGGTCGCCGAGCAGGACGATCGATCGAGCGGCGCCCGACATGGCAAGGACGTTTGCAAGCGACATCTGACCCGCCTCGTCGACGAACAGCACGTCGAGCAGGCCATCGCTCTTGCTCGGCGCCCACAGCCAAACCGTGCCGGCGGCAACATCGAACTCGTCGTCTGCGATGCCGTCCCGCAACATCGTGTTGTCCTTCGTGATCGTCACCCGGGCGTCGTCGACTGCCTGGTCGTCCTCGGTGATCTTCTGGATGGACCGTATCGGGACACCGGCTTCGGCTGCGGCATCCTCGATATGCCGCAGGAAGTTGCCGATCACCCGGTGGCTGTTGGCGCTGATGCCCACCTTCCTGCCGGTTGCCACGAGCTGAACGACCATGCGGGCACCGGTGTAGGTCTTCCCCGAACCCGGCGGTCCCTGGATGGCGAGGGCACCGTGGTCGATCGCGCCGATGAGGCGGGTCGCGGCATCGAGTCCGGATTCCCCGGGCTCCTGCAATGAGTGGCCTGGGAGCTGGCCCACCGATGGCGGGCGTCGAAGGAGGAGGTCGCGCGCCGCGCGCCATGGGCCAGGAGCGTCAACACCATGCT
>JACCWY010000129.1 GCA_013697395.1 Chloroflexota bacterium
ACCATTCGCAACAGCACATGACTCAACGCGGCTGACCGGGGCATCGCGCGCCCTTGGCGAGCATTCAGATCCCGGGGTGCCACCCACCCGCCCCGCTTCAGTTCTCCGCCTCCGCGCTGTTAGGCCAGGTCTCGGCACTCAACCGGGCGCGGAGTGGTACCGCACAGGGGCTCAATGACGTTCGATTCGGTGAAAACCGCAAGATGCTGTGGATCCGGCGGTCAAGAACCACAAGATATTGTGGTTGGGGGCTGGTACCGCATACCGGATTCCCAGTGATATGTCTCATGCGTCTCACCCGCGTTCACCGAGTACTACTAGGAGACTATGAGACATATGAGACAGGATCCATAAGGGCTCCAATAAGGGCCTTCCTCGACGGCACACTGGCCGCCCTGGTGCTCCAATTGGGCGGGGTCCTGTAAGTTATGCTCGTTTCAATATCAACCTCCAGAGGCGTGACCGCAGCACATGAGCAACTGGATGTTTGTGGGCAATACACCTGCGCAAGAGACTGGAGGCCGGAGCAGTAAGTGAGCTTCAGGGAATCGCTCGGTTCAAGTTTCACGAGGGCAAGCTCGAGGAGTTCAAGCGCTTGTCCGCTCAATGCATGGAAATCGTGCGGGCCAAGGACACCGGAACGCTGCAGTACGACATCTACTTCAACGACGATCAGTCCGAGTGCATCGTCCTCGAGCGGTACAGGGACTCCGAGGCGCTCGTCGACACACCGCAAACCTTGGCGACATAGGGGAGGCAATCCTTGCGACAGGATCGGTCTCCGGCGAACTCCTTGGTGAGCCGAGCGCAGAGCTCAGAGCGAAGTTGGCAGGCAGCCCGGTTCGTCTCTTCACGCCCTTCCTGTCGATGTAGACACCGCTCGCCAGCTTGGGCGAGGCTGCTCCGAGCCGTTGCGGCAGGTCGGTGACAGGCAGCTCGAATCAGACGCGACCGCGACGCTAGCCTTCCTGCGCGTGTTGCAGGACGACCCGGCAGCCGCCGGCGACCACTCGAGGACGCGATCGCCATGCAGAGAGAGCTCGGGAACGAGCTGCAGGCGGCCGAGTGGATGTCGGGACTTGGGGTGATCGAGCACATGCTCCGTGAGCCCGACATCGCTGCGGGGCGCTTCCGAGAAGCGCTCACCTACTTCATGAAGGTGAACAACCTCGTGAGTGCGATCAGTCCGCTCCGGGGACTGGCCTTGCTTGCCGCGACTTCGGGGCGGCACGACCGTGCCGCCATCCTCCTTGGCGCGGAGGACCGGATCCTGGAAAACACCGGCGGCGGGCCTCCCGCGCTGATGGATCGGATCGCCGACGTCGCGGGAATAGTCAAGGAGGCACTCGGCGAAGCCCGCAGCGAAGACATACGACTCGGGGGCAAGGCCATGGAAACCGATGCCGCCATCCTGTACGCCCTGGGTGACGAGTCCTAGCGGCCCATCAGAGAACTGCCCGTGAAGGTCGCCGCGCCGAGTGTCCGGATTGGAACAGGTCTGGGCCGGCATCGGCTACGTCTCGGCCTCAATCAGCTCCTTCATCTTGCTGAGGCTGGCCTCCACCATGCTGGGATCCATCGAGGCCGCCATGGCCGGTATGTCCAGCTGGATGGTCAGGGTGGTGCGGCCCTCACCCTCCGGCTCCGCGGTCATGCGCGAATGCACCGCGAGCGGGCCGGTGGGAGTGCTGTCGTGGATGACGACTCCGAAAGCCCGCTCCGGCTCGAACTCCACAACCTCCATCGTCCCTTCGATCGGCGCACCAATCCGCGTGTGGCGCCGATGGATGCGCGTGCCCACGCCGATGGGTCCCTCAGTCAGCTGCTGGAGCTCCATCTTCGGGTCCCAGCGGGGATGGTTCTGGAGATGGTTGACCGCGTAGAACTGCCACACGACCGCCGGTGGTCGATCGATGACCTTCGAGACCGAGAGCTTCATCGGGTGCTCCTTCTCAGGCTGCAAGGTGGATTCGGATCGCTAGTGTCTCGTCCGGCCATCGGGTATCGGTCGACCGCTAGGTATGTTCTCCCCCGAGGTTGGTGACACCGTCACGCCAGCGACATAAGCCGTGCGAGCCGTCGCGGCGGCGTGCCCGCGGAACAGGTTCCGGCCAAGAGGTCGAAATGAGTGTGCGATCCGGGTGAAGGGATTGAGAGACGGTGCCGGAGCCAGATGGCGCCAATGCAGCACACCGGGGCCGGTCCTGAGCACGAACGGCTCGCAGAAGCACTGCGAAGAGCGATGGCCATACTGGCGGCGCCTCGAGACGACCGGCCTGAGCCAACGGCGTAAGGGTGCGGATAAGGGTGCTCACTGGCAGCGCACGGTCCGATATGGGCTCGATTTGAGCACGAATCGGCAGGGGCCTCCTGGCTTAGTGCCCGGCCGGGAAGGAACCAGTCGACTCCAGGTCGACCCTCAATAGTGCGCCGGTGGCAGGATCAGTGAATTCGAAGAAGCCGGTGCAACTGACAATTGGTTGCCCCTGCTGCGGGTGCGCGTGCTCGAAACTCCCGCGGTCGACCACGACTCCCTCGATGGACACGACGAACGAGAGTGATACCAGCGTGACCGGGCGGTTGCTGCCGATGATGTGCGCCGCGGCGAACCGGCCATTGAGGTGAGCTTGGGAGATCAGACTCAGCTCATTGCCGTCGTCGCACTCCAGAGTGACGACGATCGCATTTTGTCCTGACCCCGGTACCGCCGCGACCGCCGCGGGGAGCCAACCGTCAGCGCAGCGTAAGCCTGCCAAATCCAGGGTCTTCAGGGATGGCCTGAAAACCCAGGGCGGACACGGTTGGGCCATCGTCTCTGATCCCTGACGGGAAGCGTTGACCCGCGGCTCTTGCATTGGTCCCCTTGGCTGCCCCGAAGCCGCGCCGAGCGAATGGCGAACCCGGTCCCGTCGCTCCTCGTGGAGGTGCCCATCCCATGCGCCGCTTCGTGGCTGTAGTGCTCACCCTCTTGGCGCTGACTCTCGCCCGCGGCGCCGGACGAAGCGCTTGCGTCGACGAGCGACTTGTTCGAGCTCATCGAGCTGCCTCCGGCAGGCTGACAGGTCCCATCCGCGCCCGCCGCACGAATCGCCACGCGTACCAGCCGGTGACGACGCTCGCGATGGCCTGCGGCGCTTCGACGAATACGCCCAGCAGGCCATCGGTCGGGAGGACGAAGGTGATGAGCGATCCGAGCACCATCGCCATCGGCAGCCACTTCGGCACGTTGCCGGACCGCCACAGGCCGATAGCCATCATCAGCACGGCCAGCGCGATCATCACGGCGCCGCCCGCGGCGGAGAGGAAGACGCGCAGCCCGTCGGCGTTCGCCGACTCGATGAAGGCGGTCGCGTTGCCGGGTCGAGCGCGGCGGAGTTGGCGGCGAAGTAGTAGAGCGTCGCCCAGCCGCCCACGCCGACGGCATAGAACGCTGAGCCGAGGACCGCGAACGCGGCGCCGGCAGTTGCCCATCGCCAACCGCGGGCCGGTACCAGGAGCAGCGTCGCGATGGTTCCTGCAAACACCGCCACCACGATGTTTACCGCGGCCAGCGTGAGAAACGGCCAGAAGAAGGTTCCGGACCGTTGGACCGATGAATACGAGAACCAACCGTCTTCGCCCACCGCCGGAAAGAGCAGAGAAACGGCCAGGGTGGCCACCGCCGTGATGCAGATCGCCACGAACACGAGGCCGATCTGGACATCCTGCCGGGTCGCCTGGTCCCCCGCTGTGCCGCGCGTTGCCGCCGTGGTCGTGACCGCTGCCATGTCGTGGTCCTCCTCCGGCCATTCGTGAGTTGGTCGGGAGGCTACATCGTGTTTCAGCCGTGCGGGATCGCGTTTTACCTACTGAGCGTTCATGGGGCGTTCGGCTTCACCCGCCTTGGCGCCGCGCTTACCTTCAGAGTAAGCAAAGGAGACTCAGTTTCCGGTGCGTGTTTGTTTCTTGTCTGCGGGGAAGAAGAAGGTCATCGAGCAACCGTCCAACGCGCCGATCCGGCGCCGTGCAGTTCGCGCATGCCGAACTCGAGGCGCCGTAGCCTAACTGGCCGGCGGCCGGAGCTTCCAGGCGTCGGGCCGTCATCGGTCCTTCACACGCCGCTCATACTCTTGAGCGATGGCGACCGTACTGCTCGTCGACGACGATCCCAAGATCCGTGACCTGCTCCGCCTGTACGTGGAGCGAGATGGGCATCGCGCCCTCTTCGCCGCGGATGGCGAGGCGGCACTGGAGATGGCCCTTCGCGACCGTCCCGACCTCATCCTGCTCGACGTCATGCTTCCAGGCATCGACGGCTTTGAGGTGTGCCGCCGGATCCGCGACGTGTCGGACATACCGATCCTGCTGCTTACGGCCCGTAGCGGTGAGGGGGACACCGTGGTTGGGCTCGATATCGGCGCCGACGATTACGTGGTGAAGCCATTCTCGCCGCGCGAGCTGATGGCGCGGGTCCGCGCGCATCTCCGCAGACGCCGCATCGAAGCCGACCAGGAGGAGCCGCTCCTCGTGGCCGGCCCGCTGCAGATCGATTCAAACGCGGTCGAAGCGCGACTCGCCGGGGAACGGCTCGAGCTGACGCCGTTCGAGTTCCGAATCCTGCATGGCCTGATGCGACGCCCGGGCCGCGCCCTCAGTCGCGACCAGCTGATCGACACGATCCATGGTGACTCCGACCCCGGGATCATCGACCGAACGATCGACGTCCACCTGGGCCGCCTTCGGCGGAAGCTCGGGGACGACGCCACGCGGCCGCGGTTCATCGCGACCGTGCGCACCGTCGGCTACAAGTTCGTGGCGCCCGTCGAGCGGCGCGAGCAGCCGGCGGCATCGGCGTAGGTGGAGATGGCCTGATGGCGAGCCTGCGGCTTCGGCTGATCGGCCTATGGGTGCTGCTTGCGCTCGTCGTGGCCGTGACCATGTTCCTCGCGGTGGAGCGCTTCAGCTCCGAACAAGTGATGAAGCTTGCCATGGCGGCAGGCTCCTCCGCGGACGAGGCGCAGGCCATGTTCGACGAATATGTCGGCCAGGTGCTCATCCTCGGTGCTGCGGTCGGCCTGATGCTCGGAGCGCTTGCCGCCTGGTGGCTGCTGCGACGTCTCCTGCGCCCGCTCGAGCGCCTGACCGATGCCACGCGCGCGATCGCCGCCGGCGACCTGGCCGCGCGCGTGCCGGCTGCGCCGGATCCGGAGCTCCAGCGTCTGGCCGACGCGTTCAACCAGATGGCCGCCAGCCTCGAGCGCGTCGAGCAGTTGCGTCGCGCCCTGGTCGAGGACGTCGCACACGAGCTGCGCACGCCGCTGACCAGCCTGCAGGGCTACACCGAGGCGATGGCCGACGGCGTGGTCGAGCCGACCCCCGACATGCTGCGCACCGTCAACGAGGAGATCGTCCGCCTCACCCGGCTGGTGGCGGGCCTCGACGAGTTGGCGCGTGGCGAGCGTGGCGAGCGTGAGCAGGCCCGAGCAGAGGTTGACCTCGAAGCGATCGTCCAGCGCGCCGTGCAGATCCAGTCGCCCGAGCTTGCCAGCCGGCGCATCAGCGTTCGCGTCGAAGACGTATCTTCGTTGCCGGTCCTGCTCGCGGAGCCGGACGCCATCGGCCAGGTCATCGCGAACCTGATGCAGAATGCGGCGCGCTACACCGATGACGGCGGCGAGATCGTCGTCCGCCTTGGTGAAGCGGCAGGATGGATCCGCTGCGCGATCCAGAACACCGGGACCGAGATCCCGGCCGCCGACCTCCCGTTCATATGGGAGCGTCTGTATCGGGTCGACCCGTCGCGAACGCGAGCGAGCGGGGGGGCCGGCATCGGCCTCGCCATCGTCCGACAGGTAATCGAGGCTCACGGCGGAAAGGTTGGCGCGTCGTCGGGTGGCGGGCGCACCGAGATCTGGTTCCAACTGCCGGTAGCCGCCCGTTAATGGCACCTGACCGATGAACCGATTCGTACCGGGAGGTGGCCTCGCCCTGGTGATCGTGATCGCCGCGTGCAGCGTCACCGATGCGCCGAGCGAGACTGATGCGCCGAGCGGCACGCCCGAGCCGAGCGCCGCCGTTGCACCGAGCGTCGCTGCTACACCGAGCGCCCGCAATGTGCCGAGCGCGACCGCCTCGCCGGTGATCGTCGATCCACTGCTCGCCTACGAGCTGGTCGATGTGCGCTCGGGCGAGGTGTTCACCCTCGCTGAGCTCGCCACGGAGGGACCCGTCCTCCTGGAGAGCATGGCGATCTGGTGCACCACCTGCCTGCAACAGCAGCGGCAGGTGGTCGAGGCCCACGAGCTCGCCGACTTCCATTCGGTTGGCATTGACGTGGACCCCAACGAGCGACCCGACGACCTGGCCGATTACGCCGAGCGCGAAGGATTCGATTGGCGCTTCGCGATGGCCGACGCGGAGCTGATCGACCTCCTGGCCGACCGTTTCGGGTTCGCGGTCTCAAACCCGCCGTCGACACCGACCTTCGTCGTCTCGACGGATGGCATCCGGGCCCTCGAGTTCGGGAGGGTGCGAAGCCCGATCGAACTCGTGGACGAGCTCGGCGGCTGACGCCGCATCCGCGTTGGAGGTCTACCTCGGAGCGCTGTTGGCGGGGATCGGCGCGACGGTGACGCCGTGCGTCCTGCCGCTCTATCCGGCCTTCCTTGCCTATCTCACCGGGGGTACCGGCGGCGTGACTGTCGCGGGGGCCGCGGTCAAGGCGGCGCCGGGACAGAGCAGCCCGGTGCTGGCGGCCCTCCTCGTCTGGGTGGGCGTGGTGACCGGCATGCTGGCGATCGGCGCGGTCGTCGCCGCGATTGCCGTTCCGCTCGGCCAGGTGAACCGGGTCATCTTGCCCATCGCCGACCTCGTGCTCATCGGTCTCGGCATCCTGCTCCTGGTGGGTATCAACCCGTTCACCCGGCTGCCCCAGCCATCGCCATCGGCCCTCGGCGGTCGCGGGCCGCTGGTCGGCGCCTTCGGGTACGGGCTCCTGTTCGCACCCATCGCGATCCCGTGCAGCGGACCCTTCATCGTCGGCATCTTCGCGTTCAGCCTGACCATCGGGGATGCCGTTGGCCGGCTGCTGTTCTTCGTCGTGTTCGGCATCGGCTTCGGGCTGCCCCTCTTTCTGCTCGGCACCATCGGCCACGTGCGCGGCGCGCAGCTGGCGCGCGCGATCGTCCGCTACGAGCGACCGATTCAGCTCGTTCTGGGCATCGCCCTCATTGCGGTCGGGATCTGGGACCTGACGATCAACGCATCGCTCATCCTGGGATAGCGACGAGCGAAGCTCTACCATCGTCGCGTGAGCTCTTGCGTTCCGTATCGGGGCCGGCGCATGACCCTGGCCGCCCGGCGGTCCGCATCGGCGCGCTTCCTCGAGGTGATGCGGCGGCGGCGCTCGATCCCAGACTTCTCCACCCGGCCGGTGCCGCGCGAGCTCGTGGTGAACGCGGTGCGCGCCGCCGCCCTCGCGCCGAGCGGCGCCAACCAGCAGCCGTGGAGATTCGTGCTCATCGGCGACGCGCCAGAGCTGCGCCGCCGCATCCGCGAAGCAGCCGAGGCCGTGGAGCGCGCCAACTACGAGCACCGCATGAGCCCGGAGTGGCTCGCCCCCCTGGAGCCGCTCCAGACCGACTGGCGCAAGCCGCACCTCACCGATGCAGAATGGCTGATCGTCGTCCTCGAGCAGCCGTACGGCGTCCGCATCGAGCCGGACGGGACGCGCCACAAGGTCAAGCACTACTACGTTCGCGAGTCCGTCGGGATCGCGGTCGGCATCCTCATCGCATCACTGACCCACGCCGGCCTCGCGACGCTCACCCACACGCCGAGTCCGATGGGCTTCCTCGCGAAGATGCTGGGTCGGGCCGCGAACGAGCGTCCGTTTGTCGTCATCCCGGTCGGTTACCCGGCGCGGGGCGCCACAGTGCCGCGGATCAGGCGAAAGCGTCTAGCAGATGTCCTCGTCGAGGTTCTGGATCGGTCGGATGAGGGTCTCGGGCGCGAACCACGCATCGGGTGAGCCATTACCGTAAGCGGCCCATCACCGGTCGAGCGGTGTCCACACCAGCGTCTCCGGATGAAATTGGCTCCACGCGAACCAGAACGCCTCGTGCGCCGGCAGCTCTTCTCCGCCGCGGAGCTGC
>JACCWY010000142.1 GCA_013697395.1 Chloroflexota bacterium
GGCATGGGTCTTGCCTGCAATCGCAGTAACGAGGGAGGGCGATGGAACGCATCTCAGACGACGAGAATAACCGGGATTCCGAAGTTGACGCCCGGCGGGACGTGACGCGCCTTCTTCATGACCTGCAGAGCGGCGGCGAGAAGGTCGAGGAGCAGCTGGTCGCGGTGCTGTACGATGAGCTGCGAGGGATCGCCGACCACTACATGCGTTCCGAACGTCCCGACCACACGCTTCAACCGACCGCGCTGGTTCACGAGGCCTATTTCAGGTTGGCCGACCAACGCGCCGTCCGGTGGCAGGACCGTGCCCACTTCCTCGGTGTGGCCGCGCAGGCGATGCGCCGGATCCTCGTCGATCACGCGCGGCGCCACTGCGCGGTCAAGCGCGGCGGGGGCCTACGGATCACTCTGAGCGATGACATGCCTTCCGAACCCTCCGCGGAAGCTCTCTCCATGGACCTGCTCGCTCTGGACGGTGCGCTGGAGCGGCTTGCTTTACTGGACCCGCGACAGGCCCGTATCGTCGAGCTGCGGTTCTTCGCCGGCCTGGGCGTCAAGGAGACGGCCGCCGTCCTCGAGGTCTCGCCGGCCACGGTCAAATCCGACTGGAGATTCGCGAAAGCCTGGTTGAGCCGCGAGTTGATGAGTCGATGAACACGACGACGCCCGAGCGATGGCACCGGATCCGCGGGCTCTTCGAGGCGGCGATTGCGAAAAGACCCGAGGATCAGGCCCGGTTCGTGGCGCTGATGAGGGATGCGGACGAGGATGTCAGGGCTGAGGTCCTGGAGCTGATCATCGCTCTCGAGACCGACGGAGAAGATCTAGAAGGCCTCGTGGACCGCTCACTGCGTGACTGGGTCGAGGAGTCGACGGGCCGGCGATTGATCGGCCGTAAGGTCGGTGCCTACAGGATCGTCCGCGAGATCGGCCACGGGGGGATGGGGGCCGTGTACGAGGCGGTCCGCGCCGATGATCAGTTCGAGCAGCGGGTAGCGATCAAGGTCATCCGCGGCGGCCGCGATGCCGATTGGATCCCGCAACGCTTTCGGCAGGAGAGACAGATCCTGGCCGATCTTCATCATCCCAACATTGCCTCGCTGGTGGACGGGGGGGTGATGGACGATGGACGGTTGTTTCTCATCATGGAGTACGTCGAGGGACAACCCATCGATCAGTACTGCGAGCGTGGCGGCATCACCTTGCGGCGCAGGATCATCCTTTTTCTCGCCGTGTGCGAGGCGGTGTCCTACGCGCACCGGAAGCTGGTGGTTCATCGGGATCTCAAGCCGGAGAACATCTTCGTCACGCCCGATGGCACGGTGAAGCTCCTCGACTTCGGGATCGCGAAGCTCCTGAGCGGCGAGGAGCTTCAGGACGCCCCCCCTGCGGGCGCAGGAGTCAGACCGATGACACCGAAGTATGCCAGCCCCGAACAGGCGCGCGGAAGCCCGGTTTCCACGGCCAACGACGTGTACTCGCTGGGAGTCGTGCTCGAGGATCTCCTGCCGGAAGGGCGTGCTGGCAGGGATCGTGATCTCGAGGCGGTGGTACGGACCGCGACCCGCTCCCGACCGGAGGAACGCTACGTCTCGATCGACCAGGTCGCGAACGATCTGCGGCACTATCTGGACGGTCGCCCGGTCGCTGCGCGGTCGAGCTCCTCGATCTATCGCCTGCAGAAGTTCGTCGGGCGGCACCGCGCCAACGTGGCGGCGGCCGGGCTTCTCGTCCTCACGTTTACGACCGGCCTCTTCGTGACCGAGCGGCAGGCCGGCCGGGCAGAGGCCGAACGGGTTCTTGCCGAGCAGCGATTCCAGGTCGCCCATGGACGGATGAGCGCGATGCTGTTCGATGTGCAAGACGCGATCGAGCCACGGCTCGCCGCCGACCCCTCTGACGCATCGGCGTGGCGGACCCTGGCGCTGGCGCATGAGAATATGGGGGATCTCGCCGTCGGGGGCGGCGATCCGGCGGCCGGGGTTCGCCATGCCCGACAGGCGCTCGCTCTCTGGAGATCGCTGGCTGCGGCGAACCCGGACAGCGTTCCGGCCAGGCTGGCGGTCGCCGTCAGCCACGTCAAGCTGGGTGATCTGCTCGGCAACCCCCGCTACCCGAGCGTCGACGACGCGGCCGGCGCCCTGCGTCAGTACGATGCCGCGGCCGCGTTGCTGGCTGCACCCCCGCTTGTGGAAAGCGAGGAGCCGGGGGTCCGACGGACAGGCGGTCTCGTGGCCGAGCGCCAGGGCACGACGTACCGCCTCATGGGGCGGCGCGAAGAGGCTCGCGAGGCGTTCCGGAGGTCGCTTGAAATCTATCTAGAGCTGCGCGAAGCTTATCCCGAGAACGCAACGGACCGGGAGCGCCTCGACTCCGTCCGCGCAAGCATCGACAGCCTCGCCAGGTGAGACCGGGCACGGCGACTGGCCCTTTCGAGGCGATTTTCCGCGTTACTATCTGAAAGGCTCAAGGTCTCTACGTGGACGTGATGATGACCAGGGGGGCGCGGGATTCGCCTCGCCGGCGAACGGCCTGTCGTCGGCGGGAGCGGGTCCCCGCCTCACTGTAGAGGTAGTGGACGTGGCGGACGCGCGGGCGACCGGGACAGAATCGTCGCAAGGGCCGATCTGGCGGCGTGAAGACGGACAGGACTCGCCGAATACGCGATCCTGATCGGCCTCATCGCGCTCGTGGTGGTCGGGGCGGTTACGCTGTTCGGACAGGGAGTGGTGGCGCTGTTCCAGCACATCAC
>JACCWY010000144.1 GCA_013697395.1 Chloroflexota bacterium
GATGCGCTGGTCGATGATCCGCGGGCCGGAGACGTAGTCGCCGTACTCGGCGGTGTCGCTGATGCTGTAGCGCATGTACTGGAGCCCACCCTGGTACATCAGGTCTACGATCAGCTTCAGCTCGTGCATCGTCTCGAAGTACGCCAGCTCGGGCTGGTAGCCGGCCTCGACCAGCGTCTCGAACCCGGCATTCACCAGCGACGTGACGCCGCCGCACAGGACGGCCTGCTCACCGAACAGGTCGGTCTCGGTCTCTTCGGCGAACGTGGTCTCCAGCACGCCCGCACGCGACGAGCCGATGCCGCGGGCATAGGCCAGCGTGCGCGCTCGCGCCGTGCCGGTCGCGTCGCGGTGGACGGCAAAGAGGGCCGGGACGCCGCCGCCGCCGGTGTACAGGCGCCGCACAAGGTGACCGGGGCCTTTCGGCGCGACCATGCCCACGTCGATGCCGCCCGGCGGGTCGACCTCGCCGAAGTGGATGTTGAAGCCGTGCGCGAACATCAGCAGCGCGCCGTCTCCCAGGTTCGGCTCGATCTCGGCGTGATAGACCGCGGGCGCTGCCGTGTCGGGCACGAGCACCATGACCACGCTGGCGCCCGCCGTGGCGGTGGCCGCATCGGTCACCTCGAGGCCAGCCTCGCGCGCCCGCGCCGCCGAGGGCGAATCGGGCCGAAGGCCGACGACGACCTTGACCCCGGAGTCGGCCAGGTTGCGGGCGTGTGCCTCGCCCTGGCTGCCGTAGCCGATGACGGCAACCGTCTGGCCGTCGAGTGCCGACCCATCGATGTCGGCGTCGTAGATGAGCTTCGTCATGCCCGAGTCGCTCCGTTCTCTGTGATGGGGGTGATCGTGCCCGCGGCCATGGCCACGGCGCCGGCGCGGACGAGGGTGCGCAGGCCGTGCCCGCGCAGCGCCTCGAGGGCGCGATCGATTGCCTCGGGAGGGGCGATGAGCCGAACGCGCCAGGCCGGGCCGTCGGTCGAGATGACCTCGCCGCCCGCCCAGCCCAGTGCCGCGCTCACCGTCGCCTGCTCTGCGGGATCCTTGGGCGGCTCGAGCTCGACCAGCGCCAGCTCCAGCTCGATCCGCTCGCGCTGCGTCAGGTCGGTGACCTCCAGGACCTCGATGAGCCGCTCCAGCTGGGCCAGCACCTGGCGCAGGTGCCCGTCGTCGCCGCGGATGGCGATCGTCATGCGTGACCGCCCCGGCTCATGGGTGCTGCCGACGGTGAGCGACTCGATGTTGAAGCTACGCGCGCGGAGAAGCCCCGACACGCGGTTCAGTGTGCCCGGCCGGTCGACCACGAGCGCGCTCACCACGTGCCGGCGATGGACCGCATCGGCCTCGCCAGCCGGAACCGTCTGGCGAGCGGCCATGGCGCTCACTCGGAGGCGCCTTCGACCATGTCGGACAGCCCCTTGCCCGGGAGCATCATGGGGTACACGTTCTGCGCCTCGTCGAGATGGAAGTCGATCAGCGCCGGCCCGGGCGCCTTGCGCGCCTCGGCGATGACCTTGGCCACCTCGTCGGGCCTCGTCGCCCGCCATGCCGGGATCCCGTATGCCTCGCACAGGCGCAGGAGGTCGGGTCCGAGCAGCTCGGCCGAGTGGTAGTTCTCGTCGTAGATGATCTCCTGCCACTGGCGGATCATCCCAAGCCGATGGTTGTTGAGGACCGCGATCCGCACCGGGATCTGGTCCTGCACCAGCGTGGCGAGCTCCTGCATCGTCATCTGGAAGCCACCGTCGCCGCAGATCGCCCACGTCTCGCGCTCCGGCGCGCCGAGCGCCGCGCCCATCGCGGCCGGGACGGCGTAGCCCATGGTGCCCAGCCCACCGCTTGACAGGTGCCGATACGGATGGCGGAAGCCGAAGTAGCGCGCCGCCCACATCTGGTTCTGGCCGACATCGCTGACCAGCGTGGCCTGGTGGTCGGTCGCCTCGCCGATCTGGTCGACCACGTAGTCGGCACTCAGTCGCCCCTCGCGCCAGGCCCCGGAGCCGTGCCAGGAGCGGGCCTCACTGACCTCGCGCCATGCGGCCAGCTGGTCCATCCATTCCGTCCGCGGCTCCGACTGCGGCAGGCGGCGCAGGAGCGCCGACAGCAGGTCGCCCGCATCGGCCACGATGCCGAGGTCGGTGCGCACGTTCTTGCCGATCTCGCTTCGGTCCACATCGACGTGCACGATCCTCGCGTTTGGCGCGAAGGTGCTCGTCTTGCCGGTGATCCGGTCGTCGTAGCGGCAGCCGATGCCGATCAGCAGGTCGCACTGCTGGATCATCTTGTTGACGTGCATCCAGCCGTGCATGCCCGCGTAGCCCGCCGACAGGCGATGCGTCTCGTCCATGTTGCCGATTCCCAGCAGGGTGTGGGCAACGGGGATCTGGGAGCGCTCGGCGACCTGCAGGAGCAGGTCAACAGCCCCCGCGATCTGCACACCGTGGCCGGACAGGATCAGCGGCCGCTCCGCAGTCGCGATCATCTCGGCCAGCTCGTCCGCCTCCGGCACGTCGCCGCGAACCGGCCGCAGCAGGCCCGGCAGCCGGAGCTGATACGGTTCTGGATAGGGGACCGATGTTTCGAGCTGCAGCACGTCCTTGGGGAAGTCGAGCAG
>JACCWY010000147.1 GCA_013697395.1 Chloroflexota bacterium
CGCATGGGGACCAGTTCATCGACCATTAGCCGCATCGAGAGCGGTCAGCACGTGACCAGCGTGCGAACCCTGGAGCGGCTGGCAGACGCGCTGGAGGGTCAGCACGCGCAGTGGGTCCGAACCTATGCGACGCGTCCCGACTTCCTGGGTGCCATCGCCAGCGAACCCGCTCAGCGGGCCGCGCAACTGTTTCACACCCACGGCGTGGGGCAGCTGCTTGAGCTGGGTCCGGGCCAGGGACGGGACAGCCTCTTCTTCGCGGCCGCTGGCATCACGGT
The DNA here is from genome assembly GCA_013697395.1 of Chloroflexota bacterium. Classification (GTDB taxonomy): domain Bacteria; phylum Chloroflexota; class Limnocylindria; order QHBO01; family QHBO01; genus JACDBZ01. The sequence goes on from JACCWY010000147.1 coordinate 279, forward strand.
GACCGCGATCGACTTCGCTGAAGATGGGCTGGATCAGATCTCGCACAAGGCGGATCTGGCTGGGCTGAGCCAGGCGATCACGACGATGCGCCACGATGTGCGCCGGCCGCTGCCGCTTGCCGACGCGAGCTTCGATGCGTGCTACGCACACATGCTGTTCTGCATGGCGCTGACGACCGGGGAACTCGAACGCCTCAGCGCCGAGGTGCGTCGCGTGCTGCGCGGACACGGCCTCGAGGTTTACACCGTGCGGAACACGGCCGATCCCCACTACGGATCAGGCGTGGCACACGGCGACGGCATGTTCGAGATGGGCGGTTTCATCGTTCATTTCTTCGACCGCGCGCTGATCGATCGGCTGGCCGCGGGTTTCGAGCTGCTTGAGGTCGCCGAGTACGAGGAGGGCAAGCTGCCGCGCCGTCTGTTCGGCGTTACGATGCGCAAGCCCACTGACGTGTCACGGGCGGCTCATACCACGTTAGCCGCGCGTGCCAGCCCGACCTCGGACAAGTCGCCGTGATGACACCGGCCGAGACCTCACGGCCGTGAGGCCGCCGCTGCGCGTCGCCAGCCACCTCGCTCCAGGTGTGCTGCCCCTGTACGCCTTTCTCGCCGACTACCTGGCCGACTCGCTCGGCCGTCGGGCGGAATTCAGCGTGGCCACCTCATATGAACGCTGCTCGCAGGATGTGGACGACGTCTGCTTTGTGTGCAGTGTCCCATACCTCCTCTTCGCCGAGCTGGGCCACATCCACATGCAGGTCGTCGCCGCGCCGGTGCTGATCGGAGCCCGATACTCCGGCCGCCCGATCTACTTCTCCGATGTGGTCGTCCACGCCGACAGTCGGTACGAGCGCTTCGCGGATCTGCGCGGCGCTACCTCGGCGTACAACGAGCCCTTCTCGCACTCTGGCTACCTCGTCGTCTGGCATCACCTCCTATCCATGGGTGAGGGGGCTGGATTCTTCGGGCAGATGGTCGAGGCAGGTTTCCACGCCGAGGCGCTGCGGATGGTAGCGGAAGGTAGCGTTGACGCGGCGGCCATCGACTCGCAGGTGCTGGCCATCGAGCTGCGCGATCACCGGGACCTGGCCAAACGCCTACGGAGCATCGGCACCATTGGTCCGTCCACGATCCAACCGGTGGTGGCCTCGACCAGCCGGCTGACGGCGGCAGAGCGCGCCAGTCGCTTCCTCGTGTCGGCCGCGTACCAGTCCAGACCCATCGCCTCGAACCGCTCTATCGCATGTTCGATCAACGCGTCGTCTCCGCGCGCGAAGCCCAATGCCCGAAGAGCGAAGGGCTCAAGGTACGTCGCGGGCTTCAACATCGTCGGCGCTTCCTGCTCGATCTCCGCGCGTCGTTCCAGAGCTACAAGTGCATTGAGGCGCGCGATGCGCCCGTCGATATCATCGAGCCCTCCCACCTTCCACGCTTTGAGCTTCCGATCGACCTCAGCCAGGTCGCCTCGCGCGATTCCGATCTCGATATGCATAGGGTCGAGGATGAAGCCGTAGCCCTCCATGCCAGCTCTTCAGCGCTTCGTTCGAGACGTCGCGCTTCTTGCTCATCCTCGAGATGGATGTGGGCGAGAGCACATGCGAGGAGGGACCAAACACTCATCACACAAGGCGTCGCTGTGTTCGCGGCGACGGCGGGCTCCGCGCGCGCTGTGAGCCGGCGGACCTTCTCCCAGGAACCGGCCGCCACCTCGACGCTGATCGACGCCATGACAGCATGAAGACGATGATGCGGCGTGAGGCTGCTGGTCACCTCATCAAGCTCCTGTTCAACGCCGCGAGCCTCCTCGAAGCGACCGATGGTTATGCAGGAAGGTAGGCCGAAGAAGTGGATCAGGGCGATGTGATCCGGATCGGTCAAGCTCGGCACGATCTCGAAGCGACGCTGTGCCCAGACGAACGCGGCTTCGTAGTCGCCGCGGGAGGAGGCCGTCGTCGAGCAGGCACCCCAGGCCCAGGACCGCACGTCGATGTCGTCCAGGCGGTCCGCGAGCTCGCTGGCCTCCAGCGCCGAAGCGCCGAACTTCTCCGGATCCCAGTAGACACGGGCGATCAACGCTTTCGCCCGAGCTGGCGTGTCTGGCTCGGATAGCTCGAATGCGAGGTCGGTCCATCGCTCGATGAGCCCGCTCTCCGGTCGGCGCTTCCACATCCCGCCCGCGTCGCCGTCTGAAACGCGAGCTCGCTGTACGCCTCCGCGGCGGTGGCCCGCGGAGGATGTCCTTCCAGCGACATCTGCATCGCGGTCCAGAAGGCCTCGCCATCGAACTTGAAGACGTTCGCGCGACCGCCGCTGGCGTGACCTACTGGAAGCACACCATACCCTCGTGCGCGGGGAGCTTGCTCGCTGGCGCGGACGGGAGATCGACACGGCCGGCGATGGATTCCTCGCCACCTTTGACGGGCCAGGGCGGGCGATCCGCTGCGCCTGCGCAATCCGCGATGGTGTGCGCGAGCTCAGCCTGGAGATCCGAGCCGGTTTGCATAGCGGGGAATGCGAAATCATCGGCGGCAAGGTTGGCGGCATCGCGGTCCATACCGCTGCCCGCGTGGCGGCTCGGGCTGCGCCTGGCGAGGTACTCGTCTCTGGGACCGTGCGCGGCCTGATCGCTGGGTCAGGGATCGAACTCGAGGACCGGGGCATTCATACGCTGAAGGGGATTCCGGGCGAGTGGCGACTGCTGGCGGTGGGGCGGCTGTAGAGGGACCCGGCGACGCGGGAACCCGCGCTGCTGAGCTGTTCCGCCCGAGCCAGTATGATCCGACTCGTCGGGATGTTCCTCGCGAGCGGGACGACAAGTGGCAGGACGGCCGGCGCTGCTTCCGGCCCGAGACGATGGCCGCGATCGACACCGTCATCGAGCACGAGGAGGTGGGCCAGGCACTGCTGTTGGCGAGCTGATCGATCAGACGTGAGACGACGTGCTGTCACACCACGTTGTGGGACTTGACCGAGACTTGTGGGCATGACCGAACGCGAGCCCAGCTTCGGACAGGCGACCGAAGAGAGGATCCGTGGTGCGGCCGTCGATTAGATGCGGTTGTGACACGACGGGGATCCAGATCGCATGCGTCGCTGCCTACATCCTGACTTGGCGATGCGCCGACCGAACCAGTCGACGAGGCTGGCGTGGTCGGTGATTCGGCCGTCATGCTCGACCACGACCGCGCTCGCCTGGCCGAGCGCGTCGCGGATCTCGCCCTTTCGGGGGTGGCCATGGACCGCCACGCAGCCGCGCTCCACGGGCCTCGGACTGAGACTCGCTTGAGACTCGCTCGCGACTGCGGAATCCTTCGCGGATGCCCATCTCACCGAGAAGCGCCACAGCGCGCTTGGCGAACGGCCTTGCCTCGCTGGCGCGTCCGGCCGACGAGAGGGCGTCGGCATGCTCCTGGAGCGTCTGCGCTAGGTGCGGCCGGGCACCTAGCGCATCGAAGAGACGCTCAGCTTCCAAAAAGTCGCCGAGCGCCGCGTCACTATCGCCACTCGTCCGCAGGCGATGGCGGGCCCGCTGGCGCAGCACCTCCGCCTCGCTGAGCCGGTCGCCGATCGCGCGCGCCAGGCCAGCGGCTCGCTCGAATCCCTCCACTGAAGGCTCGGCCAATCCGGCCGCCGCACGCGCCGAGTCGAGCAGCGCTCGGCTCAGTTCGATCTTCACCGGTACCAAATCACAGTACGCGGCGAGCTCCGCCCCCTCTTGGAGGACATCGATCGCTTCCCAGACCGCGCCTCGCATCAAACGCTGGTCACCGAGGACCTCGCGCGCAACGATCGCGCACGCCTTGTTGTCGACCCGGTCGGCCTGTTCCGCGGCTCGGCCGGCATAGAGGATCGCAGCCTCGGGGTCTCCGCGCAGCGCTTCGATCTGGCTCCGCGCGAGATCGGCGTCGAGGATCGCCACCGGGTCGCCACTTTGGCGTCCGAGCTCGGCCGCCCGGTCGGCCGCGTCGAGCGCTTCCGCGAAGCGCCCGAGATGCGCGTAGGCAAGCGCCAGAGTGCCGCCATAGAGCGAGGCCTGCATGATCTCCCCGCCTTCCTCCAGGAGCGGGATGGCCGCGCCGAGGTCGCTGACAGCTTCGTGGAAGTCGGAGGCGCGGAACTTGGCCTCGCCGAGCAGAGCGAGCGGCAGGCCGCGCACTCCCGGATCCTTCGCGGTCTGGCCGTACTCAAGCGCCTGGTCGAGCGCCGCCCGCAGCTCCGGGCTGGTGCGGTACTGCTCGCCGCGGAGTGTCCGCACCAGGGCCGTCAGGAGGTGGACACGCGCGAGGAGAGTCGGGTGGTCGAGGACCTCTGCATCGCGACCGATCGGGTCGAGCTGGCGGAGCTGCTCGTCGGCTGGCGTGAAGTTCATTCCCACGTCGACTCGTTCCAGTCCGACCTGGGCCCGACGACGACGGGTCGCCTCATTGACATCCTGGCTCTCACCCAGCAGCACGGCCGCGCGTGCGTAGAAGCCCTCGGCCTCGTGGTTTGCGAAGCGCCGCCTGGCTTTCGCCGCCGCGGCGATGTAGTGATCCACGGCCCGCTCGTCTTCACCCGCCTGCTCGAGGTGCATTGCCAGCACCCCATGCAGCTCCTCGATGCGCTCGGGATACATCCGCTCGAGGACGTCGGCCACGGCCAGATGCAAGTGTCGCCGCTCCTGCTTGAGGATCGAGTCGTAGGCGGCTTCCTGGATGAGGACGTGATGGAAGCGATACTCCAGCTCCGGGTCGACCGCGGCCAGCTCGATCAGCCCCGCCCCTTCAAGCAGACCCAGCCGCTCACCGAGATTCGCGCCCGCCCCGATCATCTCGACGACCCCGGAGAGGGCGCGCGTTGCGAACTGTCGACCGATGACCGAGGCGACGCGAAGGGTCTGCCGCGCCTCGTCCGGCAGGCGGTCGATCCGCGCCAGCAACAGCCCATGGATGCTGCTGGGGATCTCCACCTCCTCGACCCCCGGCGCAGCCACCCAGCGCTCACCCTGGCGGAGGATGACACCGCGGTCGATGAGCATGCGGATGACCTCCTCGACGAAGAATGGGTTGCCGTCGGCGCGAGCCAGGATGTAGTCCCGCGTCTGCGCCGGCAGCGACTCGATCGCCAACAGGTGGCCGATGAGCGTCCGGCTTTCGTCATCGCCCAATGCGGCGAGGCGAACCTCGGTCAGCGCCTCGCCAACGACCTGCCGTGCGGCGCCTATCAGCCGCCAACCGGGAACGTCGCGATCGGGACGCGTGGTGCAGATCATGAGGAGTGGCGCCTCGTTGACGACGGTGAGCAGGCGCTCGATGACCTCCACTGACGCCTCGTCGGCCCAATGGACGTCTTCGAGTACCACGATCAGCGGCTGCGCCCTCGCGAGGCCCGCCAGCAGCCGCCGCAGCCGTTCGACGTAGCGCTCTTGGAGCGCCTTCGGATCGAGCCGGGTGATCTCCGCCTCCGCCGCGGGGTCCAGCGGCACGGCAAGGAGGTGCGCCAGATACGGCAGCATGTCGTCCACGTCGCTTGGCGCAAGGCGCGCGGCGAGTTGGTCATGGACGAGCTGCGTGCTGATCTCGGCCCCCGGCGAGACGCCCAGGAGCGACCTGAGAACCTCGAGCAATAGGTGGTGGGGCAGGGCAGCCCGTAGGAAAGGCATCGCCCTTCGTGCCAGTCGGGTGCCGCGTCGCGGCGGAGCGCGTCTCGGAGTTCACGGAGCAGTCGGCTCTTGCCGATGCCCGGCTCACCGATGATCACCGCCATACGTCCCCGGCCGGCTTGCAGGATCGGCAGGAGCGCCGCGAGACGAGCGAGTTCAGCGTCGCGGCCCACCATTGGGCTCGACAACCCGGCGAGCCCGCGGCGGCGCCGCAGGCTGCCCTTCCAACTTACGACCTCCCAGGCATCGATGGGTTGCGCCTTGCCCTTGACGCTGATGGCGCCGCGATGCTCGGCCTCGATCACGTCGCGCAGCGCGGCGTGGGTGTCGGCTGTGATCAGCACAGCACCGGGACGAGCTTCGCCCTGGATGCGGGCAGCAACGTTGACCGCATCGCCGAAGGCGGTGTAGTCCTGACCAATCCCGTCGCCGGCTCCCACCACTGCGGTTCCGGTGTTCACGCCGACGCGGATCTGGAGCTGGACCTCCTCCCGGCCTGGCAGCCGGGGGACGTACTCGCCGATGGCATCGACCATATCGAGCCCGGCTCGGACCGCGCGTTCGGGATCGTCCTCGTGGGCCTCGGGCGCGCCAAAGAACGCAAGAACTCCGTCTCCCTGGACCTGGGCGACATGGCCTTCATACCGCTTGACGGCAGCGAGCATCCGGTCCAGCGCGGGCTGGATGATCGCGGTCCAGTCCTCGGCGTCCATGTCCTCGGCCAGCGAGGTCGAACCCACGATATCGGCGAACAGGATCGTGATCGGGCGCCGCTGGCGACCTTGCAGGGGGAGAGCCACCCGATAATGGTACGCGCGATCTCAAGCCATGCGGTGTGCTCCGTCCTGGAGCTCGCTGCCGCTATCCGTCTGGTGAATTACCTGAGGGCTATGCCACCCGAGTTCGCTCGATAGGCCCTTGTCGATCTGAGCACGAATGCGGTGGCGGAGTAGCTCAGTGGCAGAGCACGGGACTCATAAGTCTCTGACCGCAAGCGCTGTGCTATGAGCGTGGGAACGCGAGCGTGATTGCCACAATTTCCTTGTCGATCCCGCCTCCCGGAATCGAGTTGGAAGCTAGGCTCCTTCCTCTTTCGATCTCTGTCGTCGCGCTCGCCTGTCCTGGCGCGCAGATCGGGCGCGTGAGGAGGCCAGAGCTAATCGGACGAAATAGGCGCGGCGGGCGTGTTCGGCACGACGCAACCGCTCACGCTCCGACAGGCGCCGCTGAGGATCGACTTCGTCGATAAACCTCTGCAGGAACGCACGGCGGGCCGGCTCGGTCAGCCGGCGCGAGTCGTATCGAGAATGGAGGATCGCGGCTGCCAGCCTGCTTCGCAGGCTCTTCTGCTCAGGTGTCATCGGCCACCGCAGGCGCAAAATGCCCGCTTCTTACAGATCCTGTTAGTTCTGTTAGTTTGCGGCGCCGGCGGATGAAGCTGCGGAATAGCGGCAGGGCGAAGTCATAGGTGGCGCGTCCGGTACGGTAGACGAGGCCGCGATCGATCAGGCGCCTGACCAGCAGATCGACGTTGGGTGCATCGGTCACGTCAGCCCTGATCTTGCGCAGCGTGGCGCGACCCGACTCGCGCGCCATCGTCTCCAGAACCTGTTGCTCGGAGCGAGGTGCGCCCTCGAAGCGGTCCTCGAAGAAGGCCAGGTCAAGCTCGTGGAGCAGGGCCCCCTCCACCCGTTGGAAGTCGGCCAGCTCGATGTGCTCCAAGCCGATCCGACCGCATAGAAAGGCGCCGAAGTACTGCAGGAAGTACGGGTAGCCGGCCGTCTGCTCACAGATCTCGCTGAGCAGTGACAGACCGAAGCTGCGCCGGCTACCGGCCAGCGGGATGGCCAGCGCCTCCTCGGCCGCATCGAGCTCGAGGTTGCCCACCGCTACATGGCGGAACATGCGCTCGGCATACGTCCGCGCCCGCTTGAGGTTGAGGCTGAGGGTGGGTAGGCCGCAGACGATCATGCGCACTCGCTGGTGCTCCCGCTGCATGGCGCCCAGGGCGGCGAGCAGTCCCGACAACGAGTAGCGCTCGCGCCCGCGGTCGTCGGCGAGCACGTGCGCCTCGTCATACAGGAGGATGGCGCCGGGTCGCTCGTTATGACTCAACGTCGAGTCGAGTTGGGCGAGGGCCTGGCGCATGACGTCGGCGGGCGCCGGCACGGTGGCCTCATAAGCAGGATCGACGCTGACCTGCCCGACCCGGATTCGCTTCGGTCGGAGCCAGCGGGCTCCGCGCTCGACGACCTGCCCGATGGCGGCGAGGGCATCCGCTCGCGCAATGAGCGCCTCGCAGTCCTCGGCAATGGCTTCAGCGATGCGGGCATCATCACGGTGACGGTCGCCGACCTCGCGGTGCAGCGTCAGCCATCCGGCGCGCTCGGCGCGGCTGGCGAACTCGCCGAGTTAGTACCGTCTTGCCGGTGCCGCGCAACCCTGTGAGCGACCAATTCGCGTGGAGCGGGGGAGTCTCCCGGATCCAGTCCTCGAATGTGTTGAGCACCGGGTCGCGTCCAGCGAGGTACGGCGGCGGCACGCCGTTGCCAGGTCGGAACGGGTTGGGCAACGGATTCGGTTGTCGCGCCAGCGCCGAGGCGTTCATCGCATCGTCTCTCTGTGTATCGAGTTGGATTGGCCGGGGAGCGCCGCATGGCGCCTCCTCGGCCAGGTCCTCACCTCATCGGGTAACCGCCCTACGCCGCCGGCCTGCCCTGGCGGAACCACGAGCGCGACCGCATCGCGTTCGCGATCACGTCGAGGTAGACCTCGGAGTAGGACACGCTGCCTCGAGAGGTTGCGCCTGTGAGGGCCAGCCGCCATCGACCCGGGCGCAGAAGACGCGGCGCGTCTTCGGCCAACGCCACGAGGTCGACCTGCGGACAATCATGGCCGTCGATCGCGCCTACCACACCGGTACGCAGCCTGCCGGCATGTCCCGATCGGCCTTGATGTCCCAACCGGATCTGGCGCTTGGCGCTCAGAGCGCCCAGCTCCTCAACCGGTTGAGTAGCTCGAGGCAATCAACCTCTAGCGGCGCGAGTCCAGGGCCACCACGGCGTCGCCTAATTTGGGCAGTGGCAGAGATCCAGATCGCGGTTAGTGTCCGACCATCGCATCAGCATCCGCCCGGACCTCCTTGGGGGGGCGCGCATGGTGGCATGACGCTCGTCGCCCAGGGGTGCAGAGGGTAACCATCAGCTCGAACCTTCGACCGTCACGGACCGAGACGGCGACCGCGTCGGCGCGGCAGCCGCGGAAGGGCTCATCCTTGGGCAATCGGCCTCGGGTCGTCACATGATCGACCACCGCCCGATGCGAAGGCTTTCGGGCCCCCGCGGATGAACTGCTCGGTCCGAATCCGTTCCCGGTTGTCATGGGTACGCTTGGCGTAGCAGTCGAAGTAGACCTTGGCGACCAGCTCGCCGCGGCTGTTTACGTCGGTCTTCTCGAAGATGCTCTTGAGGTGCTGCTGCACAGTGTGCGGGGACAACCCAAGGTCTTTCGCGAGCTCGGTCGTGGAGCCGCCCCGCAGAACCAGCCGGGTCACCTCCTGTTCCCTGTCGGTCAGCCCGTAGATCGACATCAGCAGTGGCGCGATGCGGTCGGGATGCGCGGATTGGATGATCACCGTCACCTTCGAGTCGCCGTTCGCGCCCATGACAGCCGCCTGGACGACCGCCCAGCGTCCGTCCTTCATCGGCACGCGCGCCATGGAGGCGCCCCCGGCACCTCTCCGCTCGGCGTCGTGCAGCGCCCCGGCTGCGGCCGCAAGCACGCTCGTCGGCACCCCGTCCAAGCGTCCGTCGTCGTCGGGAAGGCGCGAGAACCACTCCTCCGCGCCGGGACTCACCGACTCCACCTCGCCGTCGGGGGCGAGGACCACCAGGCCGGGGGCATCGGGTCGCTCCGGGTCGGTGGCTTCACCGACCAGCAGTCCACGACGGACACCCTCCGCGATCAACGGTGCGGCCGCCGCCATGAAACTGATCTCGTGCCCCGAGAACATGGGGTCGCCCGGTGCTCGGTTCAGGCGCGTGGTCCCCCAGTTCTCACCGTTCGGCGTGCGCAGCGCGACCAGGAGCTCCTGCGCCATGCCGTGGGGGACCATGACCTCGACGTAGATCCGGCTGCGTTCTGGCCGGCCATCCGTGACCTCGTGCAGCGTCTGCACGCCACGGGGGTTCTGCACGACGTCGGCGGTCTTCATGAAGTCGTCGGCGAGCAATTCCCACCGCATGTAGTCGCTCGGATCGACGTCGCAGCCCTGCCCGTAGATGCTCGTGACCAGGTGCGACTCGGGATCGACCGTGAACCAGAAGGGGGACTCGATCGCCCGGGCCCCATTCGGGACGACCCGGCAGACGATCCCGTTCACCTCGTGGAGCAACCTGGCCACGTCGAAACCTGCGCACGACAGCTGACGTATGCGTGCCAGTGCCGTCTGCTGGGCGTGGAGCCTGGTGGGTGAGAGGTTGAGGTGTGGCAAGCCGCCCTCCGTTTCCCCGGGGTCGATACCAGAATAATGGTATGGATCGACCTCGGGCGCTGCTGTTGAGTGTGAACCACGAACCAACGAAGAAGGAGCGGTTCATGGGAGACTCGACACATGGGTACGCCGAGAGCGTGCGCGAATCGATAGACGCGTTCAACAGAGGCGACGTGTCTGGTTACGTGTCGCATTACACGGAGGAATCTAGGTACCTCGGGCCGTTCTTCCCCGAACCCCTCGTTGGCCGGGACGCCATCGAGCAAGCCACCATCATGGTGTGCAATGCATTCCCGGGGATGCAGTGGAACATCGTAAGCCTGCTTGAGGATGGGAACCGTGTTGCTTGCGAACTGCACATCGAGGGCACGCACCGCGGCCCCCTCGCCTCCCCCGCGGGTGAGGTCCCGGCTACTGGACGGGCGGTGTCGTTCGAAGCGGTCGAGATCCTCGAGTTCAACGAGGATGGCCTCATCGCTGAAACCCGGGAGTACATGGACCCCGGCGCCCTCATGGCGCAACTAGGACTCAGCGGCGAGTGATGCGGCGCGCGAGGCGTGCCAGAGACGCGAAACCGGCCGCCAGGGGTCCCGGGAAGGGCTGTGACCATCACTCGGTACACCACCGGATAAAGCGGGGCCGCCTCCCCCAGCGAGTCCGGCCGACGATCGACGACCTCGTTTCCCAGGTGCCCACGTCTGGATCTGCGCGACCGGCCGCGGCGTCAACACGGGGAGCATATTCGGTGCGCCGCCCACCGAGCGGCGCTCGAAGATCACCGTCCTTGACCAGCTCCGCTTCCGCGACGGCCGGCTCGTCGAACACTTGGGCGTGCCCGACCAGCTGGGCTTGCTCGTCCAGCTCGGCCTGTTCGGCCCACGCGAACCCGCCCCTGTCACCAGCTGACCGGCGAGGCGGTCCGGCGGACGGATTCCCGGGCCGCCAGGTCATGCCGTACCGCGTTCGGCAACCTGGTCGGGGCGGACGGCGCCTGAGTCACCTCAGCGCACCCTTCGACGGGAGGACGACCTGACCCGTCCTCATCGGTCGTGTCCAGTCTCCTGCTCTTCGAGCGCTGTGCTAACCGATTTGCCTCAGTTATCGCCGGTCGGTATCCTCGGGCGGTGGTCGATCGATAGGCCCCTTGTCGATCTGAGCACGAATCGCGTGGCGGAGTAGCTCAGTGGCAGAGCAGGGGACTCATAAGCCCTTGGCCGGTGGTTCGAATCCGCCCTCCGCTACCAACTCCACGTCGCGGGACGATCTGGCCGCCGCACTCGATCGTGGCGCGCGCTCCCTGGAGATCCCGGACGACGCGACGCTCCTGCTCGCCGTCTCCGGCGGTGCCGACTCGATGGCCCTCATGCATGGCGCTTCGCGCCTGATCGAAACCGGTGCGCGGCACTGGGGCGTGGCAGTCGCACACCTTGACCACGGGCTGCGGCCCGACAGTGCCGACGACGCCGGCTTCGTGGCCGATGCGGCCGCCGCGCTGCGCCTGGCGTGCGAGGTGCGCCGGACCGATGTCACCGCGCTGGCGCGCGCCGAGGGGCGCTCGGTGGAGGATGCCGGGCGGGAGGCTCGGTACCGGTTCCTCGCGGGTCTCGCGAGCGATGGCGCCCTGGTCGTCACCGCCCACACGGCCGACGACGCGGCCGAAACCGTCCTGATCAACCTGCTCCGTGGCAGCGGCCTGTCCGGCGTGCGCGGCATCCCGGCCCGGCGTGGGCGCATCGTCCGGCCGCTCCTCGGAGAGCGACGGGGGACGCTCCGAGCGCTCCTGGACGCCGGCGGGATCGCCTACCGTGACGACCCGTCGAACGCGGACCCCGGCTTCCTGCGGAACCGCGTGCGCGGTGAGCTCATCCCGCTGCTCGAGGAGCTGCGTCCCGGCGCGGTCGACCGCATCGGCCGGTTCGCGCGCCTGGCCGCGGACGACGATGCGCTGCTCGATGCCGTTGCGGCCGCCGAGCTCGCGCGACGCCGGGACTCCGACGGCGCCATCGACTGGCACGATCCGCCTGCCGCGACGCTCGGTCGCAGGGTGCTGCGCCTCGCCATCGGCGATCCGGCACCGTCCGCCGAGCGCCTCGAGGCCCTGCTCGATGCGGCGGAGGGCGACCGCGGCGGGGTGACCATCCAGCTGGGCGGGAGCCGGGAGGCATCGGTCAACGGAAGGCGCATCCGGATCGGTTGAGCCAACGGGCAACCAGAAACGTATGGAGAGTAGGGGTCCGGTACCGATGGGGTGGTTTGTTCGGCCCATCGGCCGCACCTATACTTGCCCGGCCCGCAGCGTGCATTGCGCGGAGCCGGTGACGGCCGAAGGCCGGATGCCGATCGCACGGAGGCGAAAGTAGACCCACGTTGACAAGCCGAATCGTTCGCAACAGCGTCGTGCTCGTCGTCCTGGCCGTCTTTGGACTCGCGGTCCTCTGGACGTTCATGGGCGATGGCGATCAGACCGCCGACTACAAGTACGGCCAGCTGATCCAGGACGCGCGCGAAGGAAGAATCGAATCCATCAGTGACGAGGGCCTGCGCCTCGTCGCGACCATGTCCAACGGCGAGGAGAAGACGGCCATCCTGCCGTCGGAGCTCTCGAACCCGATCGATGATCTCGGGTGCGCCGCCGGTGGCGACCCCGGGGCATTCAACTGCGCCAACCTGGGAGCCACCGAGGAGAGCGCCGCGGGCGGCATCCTCACGCTCTTGATCACCGCCCTGCTGCCGGTCCTGCTGATCGGCGGGTTCATCTTCTTCATGATGCGCCAGGCGCAGGGCACCAACAACCAGGCGATGAGCTTCGGGAAGAGCCGCGCCCGCATGTTCCTCGGCAACAAGACGGTCGTCACCTTCAACGACGTCGCCGGCGTTGACGAGGCCAAGCAGGAGCTGACCGAAGTGGTCGAGTTCCTCAAGTACCCCGAGAAGTTCAACTCCCTCGGGGCGCGCATCCCGCGCGGCGTCCTGCTCGTGGGCCCGCCCGGCACCGGCAAGACGCTCCTCGCGCGCGCCGTGGCCGGCGAGGCGGGCGTGCCGTTCTTCTCGATCTCCGGCTCCGAGTTCGTCGAGATGTTCGTTGGCGTCGGTGCGTCCCGCGTCCGTGACCTGTTCGAGCAGGCCAAGCGCAACTCGCCGTGCATCGTCTTCGTCGACGAGATCGACGCGGTCGGCCGCCAGCGCGGCGCCGGCCTGGGCGGCTCGCACGACGAGCGCGAGCAGACGCTGAACCAGATCCTGGTCGAGATGGACGGTTTCGACACGAACACGAACGTGATCGTCGTCGCCGCCACCAACCGGCCGGACGTGCTCGACCCGGCGCTCCTGCGCCCTGGTCGCTTCGACCGCAACGTCATCCTCGATCGGCCCGACATCAAGGGCCGCCGCGAGATCCTCAACGTCCACATCAAGGGCAAGCCCCTCGACAAGACCGTCGACATCGAGGCGATCGCGCGACGCTCGCCCGGGTTCTCGGGAGCGGACCTTGCCAACCTGGTCAACGAGGCCGCCATCCTTGCCGCGCGGCGCAACAAGAAGTCGGTCGGCAACGATGAGTTCAACGAGGCCATCGATCGCGTGATCGCGGGCCCCGAGCGCCGGAGCCGGATCATCAGCGAGGACGAGAAGGTCATCATCGCCTACCACGAGGGCGGTCACGCCGTCGTGCAGCGAATCCTCCCCAAGTGCGACCCGGTCACGAAGGTCACCATCGTCAGCCGAGGCATGGCGCTCGGCTACACGATGAGCCTCCCTCAGGAGGACCGATACCTCCACAGCAAGACCGAGTTCGAGGACAAGATCGCGGGCATGCTCGGGGGCAACGTGGCGGAAACGATCGTGTTCGGTGACACGACCACGGGCAGCTCGAACGACATCGAGAAGGCGACCAGCCTGGCGCGTGCCATGGTCACCCAGTACGGGATGAGCGAGAAGCTCGGGCCGCTGGCCTTCGGCAAGAAGGAGGAGATGGTGTTCCTCGGTCGCGAGATCAGCGAGCAGCGCAACTACAGCGACGAGGTCGCGGCGAAGATCGATTCGGAGGTCCGCGACATCATCGACAACGCCTTCGCCCGCGCGAAGGAGGCGCTGACCACGCACCGTGCCGTCCTCGACCGGCTCGCCACCCTGCTGGTGGAGAAGGAGACGATCGAGTCCGAGGAGTTCGAGTCCCTGTTCGAGGGCGTCCTGCCGCCGCGCACCGGTGGCCCGACGCCGAAGCGGATCGGCGCCGCGGCAGAGCCCGAGGGCATCGAGCCCAACGTCGAGCCCGACGCCCAGAAGGGTGGCGCCAAGCGCCGTCGGCCCGGTCCGGCACCTCAGCCAGCCTGAGCCCGGCCCCGACACCGATGCACCGAGGCCCGCCACACGGCGGGCCTCGGTCATGTATCGCGCGGGTGCCAACCAGGTTGGCGCTGTGACCGAGGAACGGTCCGGGTAGAGGCGTTCAGCCGTCGGACGGCCATCCAGGTTGGCCGAACGACCGCCGAACCCTCGCCCGGCGCTCGAGTGGTCGTTCCACGCCCGGCTCGTTCGTCGCAGGGCCAATCCGGTTGGCATTTCGGCCGGTTGTGGCATCGGGTCCTTCAACCCGCAGGCATCGGCTCCGGATAGCCCGATCGGGCCATTGGAGCAGTGGGAGGTGAGCCGTATACTCGCTGGCGTGTTGCGCCCGCGCACCTGCCGTGCGTGCGATGCGACGAACGTGAAATCAAGCGCGAACGAGCCCTGAGCAATTGGAGCCTGTCAGTACATGATCGAGAAGCCGATGGCCCAACCAAAGAAGGCCGCCGAAGGGGAGTGGAAGCTCGAGGCCGGCGACGGCACCCTCGTGCCCCGGTCCGCACTGGACGTGCTCACCAGCCTCAACGAGCGCGTCGCGTCGGGTGGCATCGAGGACCTCGTCCCGATCGCCACCGGCTTCGTTCCGATGGACAAGACGATCGGCGGAGGGCTGCGACAGGGTGAGCTGATGCTCATCGGTGGCGCACAGGGCCAGGGCAAGACCACGATGGCTCTCCAGATGGCCCGCAACATGGCCGCGTCGGGCCAGGCGACCGTGCTGTACCTGTGCTTCGAGCACGACGAGGAGTACCTGATCCAGCGCATGGTCGCCATGGAGTCGGCGCTGGCGCACCTTCCGCAGAAGTCGGGCGCCGTGAAGATCCAGGACGTCAAGAAAGAAGTCGTCAGCTCCTACACCGCCTCCGCCGAGACCGGCACCCGAGCGAAGCTCGGCGCCAACCCACGCCTGCGCCCCAGCCTCGAGCGGATCGCGCGGTACGGCTCGAACCTCTTCCTCATGCGCGGCACGGCGACCCATTCGACGATCGAGAACATGCGGGCGCTGGTGCAGGAGCACCGAGGCTCGCAGGACGAGCGACGCCTCGTGCTCTTCGTCGACTATCTCCAGAAGGTCCCGGTCTTCCCCGAGCCGGCCGACGAGGCCGAGAAGGTGACCCGGATCGTATCGGGACTCAAGGACATCGCGCTGGCCGAGGGCGTGCCCGTCGTCGCGATCGTGGCGGCCGACCGGGAGGGCCTGAAGGCGAAGCGGCTGCGAAACCACCACCTGCGCGGCTCGTCCGCCATCAACTACGAGTCGGACATCATCCTGATCCTGAACGACAAGTACAACATCGTGGCCAAGGTGAACATCGAGTTCAATCCGTACCAGGCCCAGCGCTACCGCGACTGGGTCGTGGCGACGATCGAGAAGAACCGCGGCGGGCAGGACAACGTCGACCTCGAGTACGAAAAGCTCTTCGAATACAGCTGCTTTGACCCGACCGGCCGCATCACGGCCGAGAAGCTGATCGAGGAACGGCTCTACAACGACTGAGGGCCGCAAGACCGATGACCGCGCCGACGTTCGATCCGTACGCTGTCCTGCAGGTCGTTCCCACGGCTGAGCAGGAGGTCGTCAACGGCGCGTTCAACGCCCTCGCCTTCAAGTACCACCCCGACCGCGATCCCTCGCGCCGGGCGGCGACGAAGATGGCCGAACTGAACCGCGCATTCGCGCTCGTGCGCGACGAGCGGTCACGCGCGGCCCACGACACCAGCCGGCGACGCGCGATCATCTCCGGCATCTCGGTCACCGTCCCGGACCGCCCCTCGTCCCAGCCGCCGTCCGGTCGCTCGCAGGGGAGCGTGCTCGGCTTCGGGCGCTATTCCGGCTGGACCCTGCGTGACCTGGCGCGGCACGATACCGACTACCTGATCTGGCTGTCCCGGCACTCGTCCGGGATCCGATATCGGACCGAGATCTACGGGATCCTTCGCACCATGGGCGTGTCAGCCGCCTGATCCGCGAGGGCGCGCGAGCGGGTTCCGGCCCTCGAGGATGGCCAGCGAGGCGATCGAAGGCGCATTGCGCGATAGATCGAGCGATCTTCACACGACGCCGATGGCGCGCGCGATTCTCGCGATAGGTCGAGCACACCGCAGCATCAGCGGCGCGCCGGCGGATCCCGCATGCACGCCCGCGCGCGAAACATCGAGCAAACGACACGCCGCCGGCCCTCCGGGTGAGACGCGCTCGATATGTCGAACGGAGCGCCCGTCGCACGCGGCTCAGTGCAATTCAGCCACTCGGTGTCCATGAGGCCCGTCCGACGAGACCAGGGCATCGGTGGGCTGCGCTAGGCTGAACGGGCAATGACGCAGGCTCCACTCCGAGCGGTCTTTCTCGATATCGGCGACACGGTGATGCGCCCCAATCCCTCGTGGGAGCACGTGTATGCGATGGCGTTCGAGGAGTTCGGGTTCGACGTCGACATCGACGACCTGCACGCGGCCCTGCGGCGTGCCTACCACCACGGCGGGTGGGGGATGGACGGGGGCTTCGACCCGACCGAGGAGACGAGCTTCCAGCGCACCGTTGCCATCGACGCGGCCGCCATTGCCGAGCTTGGGCTGCAGCCGATGCCGGATGCCTTCTTTCGCCGCCTGAGCGAGCTCTTCATGGTGACCAGCCACTGGCACGTCTTTCCCGATGCCTATCCGGCGTTGAGCGCGATCAAGGCGCGGGGTCTCGTCCTCGGAGCCGTCAGCAACTGGGTGTGGAACCTCCCTGAGCTGCTCCACGCCCTCGACCTCGTCAGCCACTTCGACTTCATCGCCGCCAGCGCGCGGATCGGCTTCGAGAAGCCTCACGCGCGCATCTTCCAGTGGGCGCTCGAGCAGGCTGCCGTGCCCGCCGAGACCGTCATCCACGTGGGCGACCACGTCGACGCCGATGTCGAGGGTGCGCGCGGCGTCGGGATCGAGGGCGTGCTGATCGACCGGGCCGGCCGATATCGCCGCGAGGACGTGCCCGAGGGCGTTCCCGTCATCGGGTCGCTCGACGAGCTGCTCCCGATCGTCGACGCCCGACTCGCAGACCGATGACCGACGAGCGCTGGCGGTACTTCGTGGCAGTCCCGATCGGCGAACCGCTGCGGGCCGGCCTGCGCGACGCGGTCGCCGCCTGGCAGCCTCGTCCGGACCTCGCGGGCCTGCGGTGGGCGCATCCCGAGGCGTGGCACGTCACGCTGGCATTCCTCGGCTCGATCGAGCCCGCGTCGGTGCCTGGGCTGATCGAGCGCCTCGGGACGGTCGCCGCCCGCCATCGGGCGACGACCTTGACGACCGGCGGGCTCGGTGCCTTTCCGAGCCCGGCCCGCGCCCATGTCGCGTGGTACGGGATCACCGATGGCGATGGCGCGTTGGCCTTGCTGGCATCGGACCTCGCCTCGGCGCTCGAGCTCGACGATCCACGCGCCCTTCGACCCCACGTGACCCTCGCACGCGCTCGAGGGGAACCGGTCGACCTGTGCTCATGGCTCGCCTCGGCATCGGCTCCTGATGGCCAACTGACGGTCGATCGCGTCGAGCTGATGCGGAGCCACCTGGGGCGCGGAGCGGCGCGCTATGAGACCCTGGCGGCCATCAAGACTGGAGTCCCCGCCGGTGCCTGATCGTCCCATCGTCCCGCGGCCGCCATTCGTCGCCGTGATCGGCGACGGCGACCCGAGCGGCCCCGACGCCCAGCGCCTCCTGGACTGGGCGGAGGAGATCGGCCTCGAGCTCGCCCGCGCCGGCGCGACGGTGATCACGGGCGGTCTCGGCGGCGTCATGCGCGCCGCTTCCCGCGGGGCACGGGGCGCGGGAGGGCAGACGATCGGGGTGTTGCCGGGAGCCGATGCGTCAGAGGCGAACGAGTTCGTGTCGGTCCCGATCGCCACGGGGCTCGGCGTGGTCCGGAACCTCGTGGTCGTCACCTCGGCCGATGCGGTGATCGCCGTGGGCGGCCGTCATGGCACGCTCTCGGAGATCGGGCTCGCGCTTCGGATGGGCCGCCACGTGGTGGCGCTGAGCTCGTGGCGGGTCGAGTCCGAGCACCGCCTCGGTGGCCCGCGCGTGCACCGAGCGCGCGACGCGCGGGAGGCTGTGGACCTGGCGCTTCGTCTCGCAAGGTCGGGTGCTGTCACCGCCTAGGAGTCAGTCGACGAGACCTCTGGAGGGAAGCTGATATAGCTCGGACGGGTCATAAGGCATATCAACCTGACCGTTGCCGGTGATCTTCCATCGGTAGCTGATGATCTGAATCGCAAGGCAGCTGGCCGTCGTGGTGCCCGAGCATCCCGTCCCGGCTGCGCCGCCGCTGACTTCCACCTGTGCCTTGGGCGCATATATGGTCCCCGCGAGAATCGAGCTACTCTGACCGCCGAGGTGTACTGACAGGCTTGCGCCGCTGGCGCTGCCGTCCTGCCACAGCAGAATCCCCTTCCATGGGCAGGCCTGCGGACTGACCACGCCGCAGGTCGCGGCGTTCAGCGCCCTTGCCTTGAACGCCTGCGACGACTGGAATCGTATCTCTCCTTGGCACTGAGCCCCGATGGATGGGCAACCGGGACCATCCGTCGAGAAGATCATCAAGCGAGCTTCGGCAACGGTCGGGCTCGTGACTCCTTCAATCGAAGCGCTTGTGCCTGACAGCGAGATGCCACCGCCCGCAAGGATGTACATCCCCGGCTCCAGGAAGAGCCGGACCTTGGATTCGACCTTCCAGCCGCCGTAGTACACGCCGGGCCGCAGGGTGCAGATGTCGACGGATGAGTCGGCGGGATCGGCAGGGCAGTCAGGCCCTCGCTTCAGCTGGCAGCCACTTGTCGACGCCGGCGTAACCACTGTTCCATTGGGACAGACGCCATTCGGAAAGTCAGCGAGAACGGGCTCCGGCAGGCCGGCGAGCGGATCGCCAAGTGGGACGGCCGCCTCGTCGAGACACAGGGCGGGTGGCACTGGGGCCGGGTCGCAGATGAGACCTCCGGAGCCTCCCGGGTGCGTGCACGACCCGACGACGTTCGTGAACGGCGCGGTGAGTTCGCCGCTTAACGACAGCGCGGCCGACC
>JACCWY010000148.1 GCA_013697395.1 Chloroflexota bacterium
CCCCCGCTCGGCCGGCACGGCCACCGCGACAGCCGAGTACCTCTATCTCTGGACGGCCTCCGCCGACTCCACCCAGCCCGACTTCCTCGCCGTTCTCGACGTCACCGAGGACTCCCCCCGCTACGGCCGCCTCGTCACCACCCTCAGCGTGCCCGGCGCCAGGATTAGCCCCCACCACACCGAGCACGAGATGCCCGCCGACGGCCACCACTTCGCCAACGGCTTCGGGTCGGGCCAGAGCTTCATCTTTGACCTCACCGACCCTGCCCTTCCGCAGCTCGCGGGCCAGTTCGGCGATGTCGAGGGCTACACCCATCCGCACTCGTTCCTCCGGCTCCCCAACGGGAACGTTCTTGCCACCTTCCAGATGCGGCATGATTCAGCCGGCATGGCACCGGGTGGGCTAGTGGAACTGACCCCCGCCGGCCAGCTGATCCGCGCCAGCTCGGCCAACGCTCCCGGCACCGATCCCGGCCTCCGGGTTTACAGCGCCGGCATTGTGCCCTCGCGCGATCGCATCGTGACGACCACCACCGACATGGCCGAGGATCTCCCCGCCTCGCGTCAGCTCCAGATCTGGAGGCTGTCGGACCTCGCGCTGCTCCACACCATCAACCTGCCCGACGGACCCGCCGGCAACGAGTCCCTGCTCACCGCGGAACCGCGGGTCCTGGCCGATGGCCGTACGGTGCTGGTCTCGACCTTCAACTGCGGCCTCTATCTGCTGGACGGGCTGGAGAGCGATGCACCGTCCGGGCGCCTGGTGGCCTCGTTCCCCCGCAAGGAGGGGACCTACTGCGCGATCCCTGTCGTGGCAGGTAACTACTACCTGGTGACGGTCCCCGCCTGGAGCGCGGTGGTGAGCCTGGACATCAGCGATCCCGCTGCCCCGCGCGAGGTCAGCCGCGTCACCTTCGGGCCCGGTGACGTCCCACATTGGATCGCCATTTCACCGGACCAGCGACGGGTGGCGGTAACCGGCTACGAGGGGATGGAGCACCGCGTCATGATCGCACGCTTCGACCCCGCGACCGGCCAGCTGGCGCTCGATGATCGCTTCCGGGAAGCGGGTGTGACTGAAACCGGTTTCCGGATGGACAACAAGACGTGGCCCCACGGGGGGAGCGCCAAGGGCATCCCCCACGGCGCCGTCTTCAGCCGCCCGTAGTCGCTAAGGGGACGACATATGACTCGGAGTTCTGTTGGCGGCATCTTGGAGCGGTTCTTTGTCCGGATCCAATGGATCCGACGTTTGCTCGTGCGTTGGGAGTACTACGCCGAGAATGTCCTGGGGTTCGTGCAGCTCGCCGCCATGACCGTGCTGCTCAGGCGAATTTGAGATGGGTTCTAACCACAGTCAGTAAGAGGAGATTGCTATGAGCAAGCCCGCGAGAAGGGGTACCGCCGGGGCCGGCAAGGGATTCACTGACGAGGAACGAGCCGCCATGAAGGAGCGCGCCGTGATGGAACCCGATCCGGTGTCCACAGTGCTGCAAATCGCGGGCGGCCACTGCCTTCCAAGGTGCCTCCACGTGGTCGCCGACCTGGGCGTCGCCGACGCGCTGGACGAGACACCGCGAACGGCTGCCCACCTCGCGGCGTCAGTCGGCGCCGAGCCAGATGCGCTCGGTCGCGTCCTCCGCCTCCTCGCCGCGCACGGCGTGTTCGAGTGTCAGGGCGATAGCTTCCGCCACTCGCCCGCGTCGCGGCTGTTGCGGGCCGATCACCCTCAGTCGCTGCGCGTCCTGGCGCAGATGTTCGGGCTGCCGATCAACTGGGCGAGCTGGGAGGCGCTCAAACACACCGTGCAAACCGGTTTTCCAGCAGCCGACAAGGTCGCTCCTGGAGGGTTCTGGGCCTACTTCGCGGAGCACCCAAGAGACAACGAGATCTTCAACGCGGCGATGACGGCCAAAGCCTACGGGCAGGTCGCCGGGGTCGTCGCTGCCTATGACTTCTCAGGCTTCCGTCTGATCGGCGACATCGGCGGCGGTCGCGGCCACCTGCTGCGCGCCGTCCTCGACACGACCCCGGACGCGACCGGCGTGCTGTTCGATCTGCCACACGTGGTCCGCGAGGCTGCCGGCGTGGCCTCGGAGCGACTGAAGCTCCAGGCCGGCGACTTCTTCAAGGATGCCCTACCCACCTGCGACGCCTACCTGGTGATGGAAGTCATCCATGACTGGGCGGACGAGGAGGCCGTCGCCATTTTGAAGGGGATTCGCCGGCCGGCGCCACCCCACGCCAAGCTCCTGCTCATTGAACAGATCGTCCCCGACGACCCCGGCCCACACTGGACGAAGACGCTGGACATCCACATGCTGGCGTTGCTCGGAGGACGGCAACGCACCCGAGAAGAGTACGAGGCGCTGCTCGCCAGGGCAGGATTTTCGTTCAGGCGCCAAATCGACACCGACGCAGGGATCTCGATCCTTGAGGCAGCCCTCGCCTAACCATCCCCTGCACGCGCGGTCTTCGACGTCGTCGCGTAACGCGACCTGTGACTGGAGGCGATCGGCGACCCAGGCGCCGGGCCCTGCGCCGCCTAACAAGCGCATGCAGCTGGCAGGCGCGAACTGATCAGCCTCCGACCGACGCACCGCTCCGTTGTCGCGGTGCGGAACGTAAGTTTGTGCATGAGCGCGCAGGTCGCCTGCAGCTGATGCGCGATCCGTTGGACGACATCAGCCGAAGGCGCACCCCAATGACAGAGCGACAGGACGAATTCCTCGCAAAGCACGATGGCAGGTACTTCGCCATCGACAAATTCAATACCGGCCTAGCGGTTCTAGTGAAAGGCGAGAGGCTTGGAAAACGATGGCGCGTAGATTTCGGAGTGCCTTCGAGCCCGGCCCTGTTTCTTAACGCAGCTCGTCGCTCCTATCTTCAGATCAAGGACGTTGATCCTGCCCTGATGTTCTACAAATGGCAGAACGGACGCATTCCTGTAACTCACAGCAAACTGTTCGACTACTTTGAGTTGTTCGTCTCGCATGCCGTGTTCTCGTTCGCAGCGTTAGAGGCGTTCGCTAATGAAGCGATTCCGAAGGAGTTCGAGTACCAGGTTGAGAAGAAGGGGGACACAACCCTTCTGAAGAAGCCAGATATTGAACGCACCATCAATCTGGATGAAAAAGCTCCACTCTGTGCTGCCGAAGGCGCTAGGCGTCGCAACACCAAAAGGCCGGAAGTCTTGGCAACAGTACAAGCTGTTGAAAGGCATGCGGGACCGCATCATCCACCTAAAAGCGGTTGATCGTTCGCCGTCTGGTCCAGAGAATGAAAGCGTTTGGGGAATGATGCTGCGGTCGCATGGGGAGCCGTTCTGCGACTATGCGCATGCAATGATGGGCCATTACCTACCGGCTTCGAATCGGCGCTGGCATCGCGAGTATCCATACGCCACCATCGAGCCCGACAAAATCTCGGGTGGCCAATAGCTGCAGGCTGCTCAAAATGTCGTCCAGCAATAGGTTCGACACCGCCACGAGCGATGAG
>JACCWY010000157.1 GCA_013697395.1 Chloroflexota bacterium
GAAGGAACAAGATTTCTTTAACGAAAAGCAGGAAGTAAAAAAAGCGACGTACAGTTGTCCCCACTGTCGGACACGCGGCGAATTTGATGTGCGGTGGTTAAAGCGCACCAGAAAACCGGCGCCGCCGCGGGGTGCGAACGAGCAGGATCGGGCCCGTTTCCAAAAATCCCGGGATTACATGGTGCGGATTGACGACATGCTGGCGTGCAAGAGCTGCCGCAGGCGCTTTGAAATTCCGAGCTCACAGTCGGTGGTTTTTATCTGACCGTAGCAACCTGCTCGCCTCACACCGGCCGGTGCGAGCCCCAGTCCAAAAACAGTCAGAAAAATGCATCACCTGAAAGACTCGCCCCTAATCCAGATTGGGCTTCAACCGCAGTTATAGAACCATATTACAACTAAATGCCGATGGTTCGTGCCTGGCTTGGATTTTGCTCCGGCGTTGGTTGGGAATTTCAGCTTCAGGTTCATAAAAGATGCAAAACAAACAATTCGCCGGAGCTAATAAAACCAACACATCCTTTCTTTCGCCGCTGGAGAGGCGGTTATCCCCAATCGTTTTACCGAGAATACCGGGATGGTTGCAAACTTATCATCTGACGATGTTGACGCTGGTTTGGTCATTGCTAATCCTCGGTTTTGGCTATCTAGCGGCCACCGACATTCGCTGGTTGTGGGGTGTCTCATTGATGATCTTTTTCCAATACGTCACGGATCACTACGATGGGAAGGTGGGGAAATATCGAAACACGGGACTGCTCAGGTGGGGTTACTACATGGACCACCTGCTTGACTACGTCTTCTTGTGTTCAGTCATAATCGGCTATGCATTCATCCTTCCGGAAAAATCCCGCTACCAGGTTCTGTTTCTGCTCGCCGTGTTTGCGGCTTTTGCAGTGAGTGCTTTTTTGGCTTTCTCGGCTACTGACCGTTTAACTATCAGCTATCTTAAACTGGGACCCACTGAGTTCAGACTTGCTCTCATTATCATCAACACACTGCTGATTATGTTTGGCACGAGATACATGATTAGCGGTCTGAAATATGTTAACGCTGGTGCCGTTGCCGGGCTATGCTTCGTGGTCTATCAGACGCAGAAACATATCTGGCAGGTTGATATGCACCAGAAGGAGCGGGAAAAGACACCGACATTAGCTGTTGCAAAAACCTACGCGGCTTCGCAAGACCTGTATGTATTTACCAGTATTTCGGAGCCGGTAACCGCGGTAAGCCAGTCTAATGGTTCCCCAATTTCATAGGTATTTCTTCGTATCGTATTGGTTTGCCCTTCAACGAATCCTTCGGCCCGCTCTTTGCTAGATAACCGAGCAACCGATAACGCGTAAAGGGATCAAAAGCGAATCACGGAACTTCAGGGAAGGAAAAGCGTTCTTAAGGAGCAAGAAACGAAGGTTAATATACATGTCAGTAAAGAAAACAGTTCGGGTTATCAAAAAGGACCAGCTAAAGGTCCAGCAAAAGGCTGAGCGAAAGGCAAATTCGCCACGCGAAACCGCGCGCGAAATGGTCAAAACGGTAACCAATTGGGTTACCGAATTGCAGCAGAAGCGCAGCGCGGAGACCGCTAATGCGCTCAAGTTTTTGGCCGATATTCCGCGACCCAGCGAAATTTAACATCCTCCTGGCGAGTCGTCCTGACTCTTCGGTCTCCAGAACCAGCTCACGTCTAGTCCTCAGCCTCCGACCCGTGGGCTAGACGGACTTATCATCCAATCTCTCGATTGACACACGCCGAGTAGCAGCATAGCATCCAGTAAAAGCCTCGTGAGTTGTTCATTGGCACACAGGAAGCTGTTGAAATGGCGACGAAAGAATCTCTGCGGAAAAAGCCGATTAGGAACCAAGGGCCGGTCTACGACAGCATCAGAAAGCCTTCCGCCCCTCCGGGACACCCGATGAGCCATGCGAAGCCCGAGGAGAAGGCCAGACCTGCTGGCCGGAAAGCAAAACATAAACGAAAGCCAGAGACGGCGGGCCCGGATAACCGGGCTGATTGACGCAGTTCGGCCCCATTTATTTCTACTCCCGTGAAAAGTCAG
>JACCWY010000163.1 GCA_013697395.1 Chloroflexota bacterium
TGGGTGGGGGGGGCGTGCGTGCCGTCGCCGGCGTTCACGACGTGCAGGCCGGTGCCGCGCGCGGCGAGGTACGGCGCACCCGACGCGGCGTGCCGCAGGACGGCCGTCGTCACCCCGGCCCGCTCAAGCGTGCGCATGGTGTCGACGAGCGACTCGCCCTTCGCGACGCTGCTGCCGGCGATTCCGAGGTCCACGACGGTGGCACCGAGCGACTTGGCGGCCAGCTCGAAGCTCACGCGGGTGCGGGTCGAGGCCTCGTAAAACGCCAGTCCCACGGTCTCGGCCTCGAGGACGGATCGGTATGCGCGTGACGCGCGCGCTTCCCGCATCTCGGCCGCCACGTCGCAGATGCGCTCGATCTCACCCCGGCTCATGGCGTCGACGTCCAGCAGATGTCGCCGCGTGCCTGCCTGCGGCGTGGTCTCGGCGATCACGCGACGGCCTCCGGTCGCTCGATGACGACCTCGTCCGCCTCGTCGGTCTCGAGCAGGCGGACGTGGACGATCTCGTCGTCCCCGGTGGGCAGGTTCTTGCCGACGAAGTCGGGGCGAATCGGGAGCTCGCGGTGGCCGCGATCCACGAGGACGGCGAGGCGGACGGCGCGTGGTCGCCCGTGATCGGTCAGCGCGTCGAGTGCGGCGCGGACCGTGCGACCGGTGTACAGGACGTCGTCCACCAGCACGACCGTGCGCCCCGCCACCTCGGCCTCGAGGTCTGAGCGCTGGACGATCGGCGCATGCGCGATGCGCGTCAGGTCGTCGCGGTAGTAGGTGATATCGAGCGAGCCGACGGGCACCGATGCGCCCTCGTGCTGCTCGATCAGCCCCGCCAGCCGTCGGGCGATCGGCACGCCGCGGCTCCGGATGCCGACGAGGACGAGATCGGCGACGCCACCGTTGCGCTCCACGATCTCGTGTGCGATCCGGGTCATCGCGCGACGCAGATCGTCGGCGTCGAGGATGCGGCGTTCGGTCAATGCGTCTCCTTGGCGGCCTCGCGGGACCGCGTTAAAGGGCTCGCCTCAGAGTATACCGATGGGCTCCGCCGAGGACCTAGTTCCCGATGCCGATGGTCTCGGGGTCGCCGTCGAACGCAGCCGGCCCGAACCAGCCGCCGCCCTCGCCGAAGTTGAGGGTGCTCACGATGTCGGCCTCTTCACCGGTGTTGCGTTCGATGAGCAGGAGGTCCGCTGCCGGAGCCGATAGGTCGCCGGGGAGGGGATGCCGGACCGTGACCAGCAGGTGCTCGCCGGTTGGCGAGACCTTGACGTCGACGACCGACGTCTCTTCGGGCAGATCATCTGCGTCGATGGCGTGAACCTGGGTGAGCCCTCGAGGGTCGGTGGCGTGGCCGAAGTACACGCGCGCCGGGTCTGGATACAGCGTGTCGTCGCCCTGCGACTCGCCGGTCCACTGCGTATCCCAGATGGCGTACGCGTCGCCATCGGTGCCCCAGGCGATCGCGGCCGAGGTGAAGGCATCCTGCTGGATGGTCAGGTCGCTGAAGAGCGGTCGCTCGTTGCTGAACTCGAAGGCATCGCCGTCACGCCGGTGCTCGGACAGGATCGGAGCGCCTCCCTCGACGAGCAGCCAGACCTCGCCGATGAGCTCCATCCGGCCCGTCCAGTAGATGGCCAGGTGGCCGGCAGGATTGAGGAGGGGCTGGAAGACGCCCTCGGCGACGGCGGCAGCATCAACAGCCGGATCGATGAGCGTGGGCATCTCGTCCAACTGCTCTCCGACCTCGACCAGGTAGCTCATCGGCTCGTCGCCGGCCGTGCTCACCCACAGGCGCTGGACGTCGGTCGCCGATGGCGTCCAGCTACCGGCGAACGCGTTGCCGACATCGGTCAACTGCTGGGACTCTCCGGACGCTGGCTCGAAGACGAAGATGTCGGTCGCGTTGTCGACGGTCGCGGAGTAGGCGAGGAAGCGTCCGTCGGGCGACCACGTCAGCCGCTCCGTGAAGGGGCTGCCTGCCATGCTTTCGCCCAGGACGCCCGTCCCGCCGACGTCGATCGGCGAGTCCGGTGAGCCCTCGCGGTGGTCGAGACGCGTGACGCGGACCTCGTTCAGGCCGCTCTGCCCGAGCTCGGTGATGTACGCCAGCCACTGGCCATCGGGGGAGAGCTCGGCGGCGATGGCCGGCCCGCTGGGCTGCTCGACCTCCGCAATGGGGACCGGCGACGCGCCCGCCGGCTGCGGCTCCTGAACGGTCATTCTGAGGTTGTCGGCGGCGCCGGTGAGAGCGAGGAACACGTCCGGCTCAGGCGACGCCGGGGCGGGCGTGGTCGTCGGACTCGGATCCACCGATGGGACCGGCGAAGCGGACGACTCGACCATCGACGCGCTCGGGCTCGGGTCGGTGACGACCGGCGGCAGCGTGGTCTCCGGCTCCAGCGTCGGCACCGGCGTCGGCACCGGCGTCGCCTCCGGCGAACTGCTGGGAGTGGTGATGGGTGTTGGCGTCGGGCTGTTGGCACCGACGTTGGGATCCTCCGGCGAGCCGTTGAGCAGCACGAGGGCGAGCAGCGTCCCGGCGACGGCGGCCAGGCTGCCACCGACGCCGGCGAACATCAGCGCAGGGCGGCGCCACCAGGGGAGCGCCACGAACCTGCCGCGCTCGACGCTGGTTCGGACGCGCGCCGCGAGGTCGCGCGGTGGTGCCACGTGGCGCAGCCCGGCCATGATGCGCCGCTGCTCGGCAAATGCGGCCAGGGTGGCGCGGCAGGCCGGGCAGGAGTCGAGGTGCGCGTCGAGCCGCCCTCGCTCGAGATCGGTGAGGTCGCCCGACATGGAGGCGCTGATGAGCTCCTCGAAGGGCTCGTGCCGGTTCATCGTCATCGCGCGAACCCCTCGGCGGACAGCGCCCGACGCATCTCGCCGCGCGCGCGGCAGAGGAGGGTACGGACCGCCGCATACGAGAGCCCCATCACCTCGCCAATCTGTTGGGCGCTCATGTCCTCCAGGTCGCTGAGCAGCAGGCACTGCCGGTGATTCGGGCGGAGGGTGTCCAGGGCGCGCTGCACCCGCTCGTCGAGCGTGGAGGCCATCACCTGCGCCTCGGGACCGGGCCGATCGTCGGCCCGGTTCGCGAAGGTGGGGGCATCGTCGCGCATCGGGCTCACCATGCGCCGCCGGCGCATGTCGTCGATCGCGGTGTTCGTCGCGATCCGGTACAGCCAGGAGCGCGTCGATGTCGCATCGGTGACGGTGTCGAGCTTTCGGTATGCCTTGATGAACGTGTCCTGCGTGATATCGGCGGCGCGATCCGGATCGGAGACCATGCGCAGCACGTAGTTGTAGATGGGGGCCGAGTACTCGTCGAAGAGCTGCGCGAAGCGGGTCTCGTTGGCGTCCGCGGCACGGCGGGTCACCGGGGGTGCAACCCACCGGAATGTGCCGGGCACTGCCATCGAATACACCTCGTCCTCCGCACGAAGCCCCCCTCCTTGACCCGGCTCTGACGCATCGTCCCCCTCATGTGTTACCGATGCAGCTGCCCGCGCAGCACCTCGGCCGCATATTCGGGCGCCACCGGGTTCACGGCGAGCGCCGTTGCTCGCTCGAGCCCGGCGATCACCCGAAGTCGCGGATGGATCTCCCAGTGCCAGTGGAACGTCTGGTCGAGCCGCTCCCCGGCCGGTGCCGTATGGAGGAACAGGTTGTACGGTGGATCGCCAAGCGCGTCGAGGGCAAGAAGCGCCCGCTGCAGGGTGGCGGTGCTGTCCGCGATCGCCTCGTCGTCGATCGCGGTGAAGTCGGCGCCGTGGGCGCGAGGCACGACCATCATCTCGAACGCAGACCGGCTCGCCGCCGGCGCGAAGACGATGGCGTGGTGGTCGGCGAAGACGAGGCGCTCGCCGCTCTCCTCCTCGGCGGTCGCGAGGGCGCACCACACGCAGCGCCGCGCGTTGATCATCTGTCGCGCACCGCCTCCGATCTCCTCGGCGACCCAGTGCGGCACCTGTGGGATCGCGTACAGCTCGACGTTCAGGTGCGAGCTGCGCGACCCGGCCTGGCGGCCGTGGTTCTGCACGACCTGGATGTAGAGGGGCTCGGGCTTGCCGTCGGCACCGGCGTCGCGGGGCTCCGCGCCGATGGCGCGCATCGCATCCCGGGCCGCGCGGAGCAGGGCGCCGGCCAGCTGGGGAGCGGCTGCGGCCATCCGCTCATGGTGGTCACGCGGGCCGACCAGGATCTCCCAGGAACCGGTGGCGCGCTCGACCTCGCTGAGGGTCAGCTGTGCCGCGCGCGCCTTCGACGAATCGATCCTGTGAAACGCGTCGGACCGCAACGGCACGCGGCG
Source organism: Chloroflexota bacterium (assembly GCA_013697395.1). GTDB lineage: Bacteria > Chloroflexota > Limnocylindria > QHBO01 > QHBO01 > JACDBZ01. The sequence goes on from JACCWY010000163.1 coordinate 4,309, forward strand.
AACGTGGTGCGGCGGCTCGTCAGGGTCTCCCTCGTCGCAATGGCGGCAATGGGTGCCCTCGACCGGCTGCGCATCCACGGCAAAGGCGTCGCGGCTGAAGGCCCGATCGGCCACGATGGCGGACCACCAGCCCGTGACGGGGTCCCGTCGCAGCTCGAACACGGAGCGCATCGTACCCGATGATGCCGCCGGATCAGCGTAGGGCGTCGATCAGCTCAAACGGGTCTGTCCCCACGATCGGCGTGGCGTACAGCTCCATGGCGCCGATGTCCGATGGGCGTCCGAGTGGATCGCCGCGGTCGACGATGCGGGCGATCGGCGGGACCAGCTCCCAGCCGTCGGCGAGCGCCAGCGGCGGACGCCACAGTGCGAGGTTGAAGGAGCGCACACCGAGGCGATCGCGGTAGGCGACCAGGGTGCGTGCAACCGCGTCGGCGAAGCGGGGGTCGGTCTCCTCCATGCCGGCGGTGCCGACCACGAGCAGCTCGCGCTCCTTGACGGGCGTCAGGTTGGCGACGAGGGTGACGCCGTCGGCCAGCTCGATGGTGAGGCCGAGCGCCCGGTGGACGGCGACGAGCTCCTCGACGAGGTCGCCGCCGTGCGCCGCCGCGTACGACGCCACGTCGTGGCGCAGACGATCGATCCGCGCGTAGTGCGGGCCGGAGCCCAGCAGCGCCTGCGCGTGCCCGTGGATGATCGACCCGCCGGCCCGCCACAGGCAGTTCCAGATGAGCAGGTAGTTGACCGACTCGGGATCGTCGCTGCGGGACCGTTCCGCCCACGCCCGACCGGTGCGCAGGACGTCCACCACGAGCTCGACGTCGAAAGCGAGCGGGTCGTGGGCGTCGAACACGATGACGGCATGGTGCGCGTCGCCGAGCGCGGCATTGGCCCCGGTGACGACCCGCGCGCCCCGGACGCGGCCCGTGACCTCCGACGGCGTTCCGGACTCCGGATGGCAGAACGGATCACCCACGGTCGCCGCGATCTCCGCGGCGAGGTCGCGCGCGGCGGAAGGGCCGTCGACGGGGCGCCGTGCGCGTAGCGGCGCGAAGAGCGTCGCCTCCAGGGTCGATGGATTCCTCACCTTCACGATCTCCTGGGCGAGGACCGCGTCGACGGAACCGAAGGTCGCGGCAAGCCACGGCTCGAGCTCCACCGGCGGCACCGTGTGGCCGACGACCACTCGTGCCTCGATCAACCGCTCGGCCCGTTCGCGCATGGCGCCGGTCAGCGCGTCGAGCCGCGCCGGCAGCTCGGTCAGCCTGGTCAGCCGTTCTCCCCGCGGATGAGCGGGCGGAGTTCCGGTACGCTTCCCATCTGCGCCCGAGTCTACCGTTCGTACGAGGACCGATACCGATGGCCGCGACCCGCACCGCCACCGCCACCTGGAGTGGCTCCCTGGCTCAGGGCTCGGGCACCGTCACCGCGGGCACCAGCCAGCTGTTCACCGATCTGCCCGTCTCGTGGAGCTCGCGCACGGAGGCGCCCGACGGCCGGACGTCGCCCGAGGAGCTGCTCGCCGCCGCCCACGCCGCGTGCTTTTCGATGGCTCTCTCCGGCAACCTGGTTCGCGCGGGCACGCCACCCGACCACCTCCACGTATCCGCCACCGTCACATTCGACAAGGTCGGCGACGGCTGGTCGGTCACCGCATCGCAGCTCGACGTGGTCGGCGTCGTGCCCGGCGCTGACGAGGCATCATTCGAAGCTGCCTCGCAGGCCACCAAGGACGGCTGCCCCATCTCACGCGCCCTGGCCGGCAACGTCGAGCTCTCCGTCTCGGCCGCGCTCGAGGACGAGCACGAGTAGGGGCTCTGCCGCGGCGCTGACCGAAAGGGGAGTGCTCGCCGCACCCCGGAACTGAAACCTTTTCGAGCGCCATCGGCTCAATCTCGGTGACGGCCGCCATCCAGCGGCCAGACACACCGCAACAGGAGCCGATTTCCCGTGAATCCCCGAACCGCCATCCGCGGCACTCTTCTGTCCGTGGGCGGCATCCTCATCATCGCCGGCGTCGCCCTCGCCACCAACGAACCGCCGGGGCCGGCCGACAGCTCCCCTTCCGCCACGCCCGCGCTCATCTTCACATTCGCGCCGGCGGCCACCTTCAGCGCCGAGCCAAGGGCGACCGCCCCAGGCGTCGCCGCCTCCGCCTCGCCATCGCCTTCGGCCGAAGCGACGTTCGACGACCAGGCGTCCGCATCGGCCTCTGCGTCCGCGCCTTCGGCCTCGGCCTCGGACTCGGCCCAGGCCAGTCCCGACGCAATCGCGTCCCCGGAGGCCTCGGCATCCGCGAGCGCGGCCGCGTCCGGCGACGACCGCGGTGGCAACTCGGGTCCCGGCGGCGACGACGACGACAACTCCGGCCCGGGAGACGGTGACGACGACGACAACTCCGGGCCAGGAGACGGTGACGACGACCACTCCGGTCCCGGCAATGGTGATGACGACGATGACGGCTCCGGCGACCGCGACGAGGACTGACGGCGAGCAGGGATCCGGATGCAGTCGGTGGCATGGCAGGATGAGGGCGTGGACGACCGCGCCCTCGTCGATGCCGTGCGCGCTGGTGACCGCGACGCATTCGGCCCCTCGTGGAGCTCGAGATGCGCGCGGTCTACCGGGCCTGCCTTCGGATCCTCGGGCGCCCGCACGATGCCGAAGACGTGACCCAGGAGGCGTTCGTGGCGGCGTATCGGTCGATCGGCAGCTTTCGTGGCGATGGGCCGCTCGGCGCATGGATCATGCGGATTGCCACCAGGCAGGCCTTCCGGCGCCTCTCCGAGCGCCGGCCGACCGCCGACCTCGACGAGATGCCGGAGCCGCGCCTGGCCGATACGGGGGCGTCGCCGGTGGGCGTCGTCGTCGCGGCGGAGCGTGCTCGCGAGCTGCGGCAGGCGGTCCGGTCGCTTCCCGATCCCTATCGCGAGGCCGTCGCGCTCCGGTTCTTCGGTGAGCTGTCGCTGGCCGAGGTGGCCGAAGCGACGGGCCGGCCGATCAACACCGTGAAGACCCACCTTCGGCGCGGTCTCGATCGCTTGCGCCCGGTCCTCGGCGACGCGAGCACGGACCGATGACGCGCCATCCGTTCGACTCGAGCGAGCTGGGCCGCACCGACCCGGAGCTGGATCGTGTTGCCGACCGTCTCGAGCGATACGCCGCGGACGTCCGCGGCGAGCCGCCGATGGACCTTTCGGCGCGGATCCGCGCGGCGGTCGAGGCACAGCCGCACCGAAGGGGACCGCTCGCGTCCTTCCTTGCACCCTGGTCAGGCCCGACCCGGGCATTCGCCGCCGGAGGAGTCGTTGCGCTCGTGCTCGTTGGCGCGCTCGCACTCGGCCAGCTCGTCGAACGAGCACGCGAGCAGGTCGGCGCGACGCCCAGCCCGTCGGTCTTCCCGACCCCGACGCCGGCCCCCACGCCAAGCCCCATGCCGAGCCCCACGCCCACCTCCACGCCGAGCCCGACGGCGACCCCGACGTCGTCGCCCAGTCCCTCCGACGAGACCGAGACCGAGAGCCCCGAGCCCAGCCAGTCAGACGACAGCGGCGGTGGCTCGGACAACAGCGGCCCCGGCGGCGGAGGCTCGGGGTCCGGCTCGGGCAACAGCGGCCCCGGCGGTGGAGGCGACTAGATGTGATGTTCACAGACGTTGTTGACAGCCGCCCGCGGAACGAGCCCGCCGAGCGCGGTGTGGGGTCGGCCGTGATTGTAGAAGGCCACCCAGCGCGGTAGGGCCGCCAGGCGAGCTGCGTTGGAGCGGTAGGGTCGCACGTAGGCCCACTCGTGCAGCAGGGTCTGGATGAAGCGCTCGGCCTTACAAGCTCCTATCTTGTCAAGCCGCGACCTCGACGACCGCAGCGGGCGGTTGCAGCAGCCGATAGACACGCCTGGCGAGATGACGCTTGAGGCAGCGCAGCGCCTCCCGCCAGCTCTTGCCCTCGGCT
>JACCWY010000173.1 GCA_013697395.1 Chloroflexota bacterium
TGTCACGGGGATACACCCGCTCGGCGAGGTCCCAGACCCGCTCCCGCCCGACGCGGCCGGTGATCGCCACCTCGCCTCGGATCATGAGGAACTCGAGCATCTGCGTGACGTTGCGATCGTTCGTCCACCCGGTCGACGGCCAGGGCACCACCGACGTGTCCGCGATGTCGCGCGAGATCGACGGACCTGAGGTCGCGAGCCGGTCGAGGACGTCGCGGCGGAAGCGATCGTTGTCGCGAAGCCACGCACGCTGCTTCTCGTACGGCGACCAGTCGGAGTCGCGGGCGAGGTACAGGCCCAGGTCACGCATCGGCCGCACCACCGCGTTGAACTCGAACAGCGTCCGGTCCTGCTCCAGCGCCTGTTTGAGATCGGCCGGTCGATATGCCGAGCCGATGCGGCTCCAAACGACGAGATCAGCGCTCGGCGCGATCGCCGCCGTCGGGTCGAGCTGCAGCATCCCGAGTCGCTCCACCATGGAGACCAGGTCGGCCGGCCGATCCGCGTCGAGCAGTTGCGCACGCACCGCGATCCGCCGAGCCTGCGCCTTGGTGAGCCGATGCACCCGCCGAGACTACGGCACCAGCCGTTACGACGGCACGAACGACCTGACTTCGGCGCCCGATGCGAACGTTCGCGACTCGGTGAGCCGCAGGCGAAGCGGCGCGTCGAGCTCCGGCCAGAACGGCGTGCCGGCGCCAAGGACGACGGGATGGACGACGAGGCGGTACTCGTCGACGAGCCCGCGTCGCACGAACTGGCCGGCCAGGTCAGGTCCCCCGACGTCGATGTCGCCGGTGAACTCATGCCGCACGTCAGCAAGCACCGTCGCCACGTCGCCGCGGACGAGGCGGGCGTTGTGGTCCACCTGCTCGAGGCTGTTCGAGAAGACGATCTTGGGCATCGGCTTCCAGATCCGCGAGAACTCACGCATCGCATCGGTCGCCGATGGATCGTCCTCGGCGGTCGGCCAGTAGCCGGCCATCAGCTCGTACATCCGGCGACCGTAGAGTGTGGCGTCCAGCGCCCGCGTCTGGTCGTTGAACCAGGTGTGGAGCTCCTCATCGACGCTCGTCCATTCGAGGCTGTGGTCCGGCGTCTCGACGAAGCCGTCGAGCGAGACGTTCAGGATGTAGACGAGCTTCCCCATGCGTCTCAGCTGGCCTCGACACCGCTGCGGTCCTCGTCCGGGCCGCCCGGGCCCTGGTAGACGCCATCGACCGAGAGGAAGGTCGTGACGGTCAGGTCCATCGATCAGCTCCCTTCGAGGACCTGGCGCAGCTTGGCGGCGAAGGCATCCGGGTCGCCGGTCTGCCCGTACTCGCCGCCCATGAACCCGCCGTGGCCACTCGGGAACAGCACCATCTCGGTGCCAAGTCGCTTCGCGACCTCGAAGGCGGCGCGGTACGTCAAGATCCCCTCCGACTCGACGCCGGCGGCCATCACGATCCGCGTCGGCGCCGCACGAAGGGCGTCGAAGTCAGCTTCGTAGGTCGTGCCCGCGACGATGTTCTGGCCCATCAGTGGATCGGTCCGGGAGCCGTCGTCTTCGGCCGGCATTCCGAACATCGCCGGGTCCGGGGCCGGCTGCTTGGCGAAGTCGTCGGGAAACTCTCCCTGGTGGCTGACGACGGCGATGAAGTGCGCCATGCCCGCGCCGAAGCCGCTGCGCTGATACGTGTCGTAAACCGCGCGAGCGGCCGCCTGGGCGTTCTCGCGATCCGGAAGCACCGAGGCCAGGGGTGGCTCGTGCGCAACGAGCGTCCGGACGTCCTCGGGATGGTTCGCCACCAGCGCGAGGGCGTTCGTGGCGCCACCGCTGCTGGCGAACATGTCGGCCGGCCCGCGCCCGACAGCCTGGATGATCCGATGCAGGTCGTCCGCGTGCTCGTCCGGCGTCGACGGCGACGTCATGTCGGGCTTCGTGCTGCGCTCCGACCCGCGCGGGTCGTAGGTGATGATGGTTCGGTCGGGGAAGTGCTGGATGAGCGAACCGAAGCCGGCCGCGCCCATGGGTGAGCCGATGAGGAGCAGCGGCGGCTCGGCGCTCTCGTCGTTATGCCTGACGTCGTAGGTCAGGGTGGCGCCTGGGACCTCCAGCGTCCGCGTCGTCGATTCAGTCGTCGTCGTGGTCACGGTCTCTTCTCCTCGGATGGTGTCGGTGTCGTTGATCTACAGACTGGTCGGCAAGGCCGATCTCATCGGCTCATGTGGATATCGGCTGGTAGCGGAGCCGCGTGACGCCCGAGTCGAACGACTTCGCCTCCAGGAGCCGGACCGGGACGGTGGCGGCTTCATACGGCCGATTGCCCGCGCCCTGGATCCGCGGAGGGATCCAGAACAGCAGCTCGTCGACGAGGCCGGCCTGGATGAGCTCGCGGGCGAGCTCGCCGCAGCCGGACATGAAGATGTCGCCGTCCCGCTCGGCCTTGAGTCGGCGCACGCCCTCGAACGCGTCGCCCTCGATTGGGCGAGCATTCCACTCGAGGGTGCCGAGCTCGCTCCGCGAGGCCACGTACTTCGGCATCGGGTTGATGATCTCGGCCCACGGGCCGGAAGCCGACGGCCAGTAGCCGGCGAGGCCCTCGTAGGTCTTGCGTCCCAGCAGCATGCTCGAGCAACTGGCCAGGAGCGTACGGCTGGCGCCGTCGTGATCGTCCTCGGCGACGAACCAGTCGCTCACGTCGATCACGGCGTCGAGGGTCATCGCCGTCGAGTTGATGAGCTGCTCATGTGTCATCCGACCTTTCGGTAGTTGATGGGGAAGTCGAGCTCCCAGGTGGTGCCGTCAGCCGATGACTCCCATCAGCCGTCGATCGTCCGGCCGTCGTCGCGGAAGGCGCCGACGAACCGTTGATGGAAGTTCGGAGCCGCCCGTTGGAGCATCCACTCGTCATCGCTCAGCGTGCCCCGGTAGATCCGGAACACCCCACGGTCATCCGCGTAGAGCTGGACGACTTCGCCGGTGGAATCGTCGAAGCCGATGACCGCGGTTGTCGTCCTTGGCGCATTCTCGACCCATCCGGGGTCGGTCCACTCCGCGGTAGAGCGCTCGAGCAGGAACAGGTCGTCCTCGATCCACTCGAACGTTTTGCGTCCGCGGCCGGCCGATCGGCCCTCGACGAGGGGCTGGAACTCCCAGGTGCCGATGAGGCGCGCGAGCGGTGACTCAGCCATCAGGTCAGCTCTGTCGCGGCGCGCCGACGGCGTCCTCGGCGAGGATCTCATCGATCTGGCCGACCGCCTGCGTGAGGCCCTGCTCCATGCCCATTGCGAGGAGCTGTTCCATCGCCTCGGTGCTCGGGAAGATGTTCTGGATCGACATGCGAGTGCGGCTCGCGCCGGTCTCTTCGATCGTCACGCGGAACTCGTTGCGGGGCAGGTCGTCGTTCGGGGTGCCGTCGTCGTTGGCAAAGCCGTCCTTGACGACGAGCCGATGCGGAGGCTCTACCTCGACGATGTCCCAGTAGCCCTTCGGCTGGTCGCCCTCGGGGCCGGTCATGTGGTACTCGACGCGGCTGCCGGGTGCCAGGTCGTGCTTCGTGAACGTGGCCGGGTAGGTGGGCGGGCCCCACCAGCGCTCGAGCTGGCGCGGATCGGCCCAGAGCTGCCACACCCGATCGGCCGATGCGTCGAACTCGGCCTCCAGGGTCATCGTGAGCGACTGGGGGTCCTTGCGGACTGCGGTGACGGTCATCGGTCTGTCTCCTTCAGGTTCTCGGTGACGAGCGCGGTCATGCGGTCGATTCGACCGCGCCACAGCTCCTCGTATCGGTCCAGCAGGCGGCGCGCCATGAGCAGCCCCTGGAGATTGGTGCGGACGACCTTGCGTCGCCCGATGCGCTCCT
>JACCWY010000207.1 GCA_013697395.1 Chloroflexota bacterium
TGTCCAGCCGGTCGCGCATGGGACCGGACAGGCGAGCCTGGTACCGCCGCCGCATCCCGTCCTCGCAGGAGCAGGCGTGTCCGTCGACGCCGAACCACCCGCAGGGGCACGGGTTGAACGCTGCAAGGAGCATGCATCGGGCCGGCAGGACGAGCACGCCATCGACCCGCGCGATGGTGACGCTGCCGGAGTCGAGGGGGCCGCGCAGCGCGTCGAGCGCGTCGGCCCGGAACTGGAGCGTCTCGTCGAGGAAGAGAACGCCGCGGTGCGCGAGGCTCGCCTCGCCCGGCCGGATGCGCGGCCCGCCGCCGACGAGCGCCTGGGTCGAGATCGTGTGGTGCGGCGCCCGGAACGGCCGGCGCAGGCTGAGCGGCGCACGAGGTCCCGCCAGTCCTGCGACCGAGTAGATGCGGCTGACCTCGACGGCCTCCCTGTTGTCGAGCAGTGGCAGGAGGCCTGCGGCCGCCCGCGACAGGAGGGTCTTCCCAACGCCTGGCGGCCCCGTGAGGGCCAGGTTGTGGCGGCCGGCGACCGCGATCTCGAGGGCGCGGCGCGCGACGACCTGCCCGATCACCCCCGCCAGGTCCGGCGCGTCGTCGATCTCCCCGGTCGCGCCGCGGCGAGGCCGAGCCACGACCGCAAGCTCATCGATACCGGCGAGGTGGCGCGTCACGTCGCCGAGCGCGTGCGCCGCCCGGACCCGGATCCCACCCACCGCGGCGCCCTCCACGGCGTTCTCCGACGGCACGACGACGTCGCTGGCGCCCGCCTCGCGCGCGGCCGCGACGAGGGCCATGGCGCCCGGAATCGGCCGCAGGGAGCCGTCGAGAGCGAGCTCGCCGATCAGCGCGGTCTCGGCCACGCGTGACGGGCTGAGCTGGCCGGACGCGACGAGAATGCCGGTCGCCATGGCCAGGTCGTGGCCGGTCCCCTCCTTGGGCAGGTTCGCCGGCGCGAGGTTGATGGTGATGCGGCGCGACGGGACCTCGAAGCCGGAGTTCCGAAGGGCCGCCCGCACGCGCTCCCGCGCTTCGAGGACGGCGCTCCCCGCCAGCCCGACGATGGTCAGCCCGGGCAGGCCGAATGCCACGTCGACCTCGACGCGCACCGCCACGCCCTCGACGCCGACGACCGAGGCGCTGAGCGCGGTGGCGAGCATGGGCATGCCCTCGACGGAGGCGAGATCGAGCGGAAGCGGGAGTGCCGGTCGCCCGCCTGCTCGCCTCCCTACTAACCAGCGGCGACCGGCGCAGCCAAGGGTAGGGACCGTCGATTACCGCCGGCTTAGGCGCCCATTACCGGTTGAGGCGTGACGAGGCGTCGCCGCGATCAGGTGGTGGCGAGCTCCAGGGCAAGCATCGCGTCGAGCTCACGGGCGAACTTCGAGACGCTCTGGCCAAGGGGCCCGTCGGGCCGGCTCCACATGAACGGCTCGCCGGAGTTGAGCGCGCTGATGGCGCCGCGGTACTCGTTGATCACCTCGTAGTCGATCTTCCTCCCCAGGGCCGACTCGGCGTTGTCGACGTTGATGCCGGTGTAGGCGTTGGATCGGTTGAGGACGAGCTGGACCTTAGCGCGCTCGTAACCAAGGGAGTCCATCGTCTCGAGCACGAGGCGGACATTCTTGAGGCAGGAGAGGTCGGCCGTCATGACCACGAAGATCATGTCGGCCTCGTCGAACAGCTGGAGGTTGAAGTCGTCGATCTGCTTGGCCATGTCGACGATGGTGTAGTCGTACGCCCTGCGCATCAGGGCCAGGATGTTCGACAGCGTGCGGGGGTCGGTGCGCTGACGCTCGGCCACGAGGTCGGCCGACTCGGGGTTCGGCGGCGCCAGGAGCAGCTCGATGCCGCTGTGGTGGCTCACCATCAGCTTCCTGAGCAGGTCCGCGTCGAGGTCGGGCTCGCTGATGGCGTTCACGATCGAGGACGAGTCGAGTCCCAGGTCCAGAAAGACGCGCATGTCGCCGAACTGGAGATTCGCATCGAGCAGCGCGGTGCCGCGCTTCAGGCGGCTGGCCAGCGCGATCGCCGTGTTGATCGCCATCGTGGTCGTGCCCACACCACCCTTGGCGCCGTAGAAGCAGCACAGGCGGCCGAGCGTCTGCGTCTCCGTCCCCGGCTTCGGTGCCTGTCCACGGCCCGAGCGAGCCAGCAGCGCCTTGATGCGCGCGATCAGCTCGAGCGGATGGAACGGCTTGACGATGTCGTCGTCCGCACCGGCACGCAGGCCCCGCACCCGCTGCTCCACGTCGGCCTCGGCCGTGAGCATGATGATCGGGACGTGGCGGCCGGTCTCCTCCGCCGCACGGATCGCCTGCGTCGCGGCATAGCCGTCGAGCTTCGGCATGGCGACGTCCATCAGGACGAGGTCCGGCTCGACGCTGGCTGCCATCTCGACGCCGGCCTGGCCGTCGGAGGCGACGTGGACCTCGAACCCCTCCTGCTTGAGGGTGAAGACGAGGACCCGCTGGATGTTCAGGTCGTCGTCGACGACCAGGACCTTGGTGGCAGCCATGTACGACCCCTGGCGGATGGACGGATCGGCGCGATTATATAAGCCGGCCTGGCCCATCCAGCGAACCGATGGGTCATACGTGCGGATTCCATCAGTACTCCGCCCGCCAATCAATCGGCGGGTTCCGACCCGACTCAACCCCGAGACGGACGCCGCCCAGCGGCGCTAACTCAGCCTGAAGCGGCTGCGATTTGGCGCTCGTGCAGAGTTCGTTCATGGTCGCGATCGCTGGGCGGCGCGAATCCGACACGAGCGGCAGTCTGCCGAGTAGTCGAGGGGCCTCGTGCGTGGTTAGCGCCGCTGAGCAGCGGCGACCACGCCCGCGGAGCTACTTGACGAGAGAGGCGGACCAGCCCTGAGCAGCCGCGCTAACCCAGGTACCGCTCAAGGAAGTCGAGGACGCGACGCCGATAGGCCTCCGGCGCGACGGCATAGGCCTCGGCATGGCCGGCGCCATCCACGACCATCAGCTCCTTGGGCTCCCCCGCTGCCTCGTACAGGCGCTGGCTCTGCCGCCAGCTGATGAGCTGGTCGTCGCGAGGCGCGATGAGCAGGAGCGGGCGAGGCGAGATCCGCGCCACCGCGCTGAGCGGGTCGGCCAGGCGGGTGCGAGTCCGGAGCATCGCTCCGGCCACGATCGCCCGTGCGCCGATGTCCGCCAGCGGATATCCGACCTGGCGCATGCGGTTCGCGATCGGGTGGTGCAGCTCGGCGAACGCGGCATCTGCGACGACCGCCGCGACGGCCAGCTCGGGTGCCGCGACGATGGCAGTCGACGCGCCCATGCTGATGCCGAAGAGGGCGATCGGACCCAGCCCCCGGCTCTCGACGAAGCGCACCGCAGCGGCCACGTCGCGGCGCTCACGCGTGCCCAGCGTGATCGTGCTGGGATCGCTCTCCCCGTGGCCGCGGAAGTCGAACTGGAGGACGTTGTGGCGCTCCTGGAGCCACGGCACGAAGGCGGCAAGCTCCGGGAGCCGGTGGCCGGAGAACCCATGCAGCACGATGACGGCCGTCCGCGTATCGCGTGACGACGGCACGAGCCACCCGCCGAGCGTCACGCCGTCGTCGGTCGTGAAGCGAACCGCCTCGTAGTCGAGGCCGAGGTCTGCCGGCGTCGCCGGCGCGTCGGGTGGGTCTGGCAGGAACGGCCGCACCTCCGGCCGCACCAGCAGGCGCGAGCCGCGCACGCCGATGAAGGCAAGGTAGACCGCCGTCAGCAGACCGATGACCCGGCCGATGGACCCCAGGAGGCCGCGAATCATCCGGTCTCGGCGGTGCTCGTCCTGCCACCCGTGTCGCGGGTCTCGCGCATCGCCGCGGTGATCGGCCGCGTGAGCTCGCTGAGCTCCATCGGCACGATCCACTTCGTGCTCTCGCCCGCGGCCAGCGCCTTGAGGGCGTCGAGATACTGGAGCGCCATGGTCTTCTGGTCGATGCCCTTGGCGGCGTTGAAGATCGTCT
>JACCWY010000216.1 GCA_013697395.1 Chloroflexota bacterium
GCCTTGACCTGCTCTCCATACAATCCGCGGACGCTGTTGCTGATGAACAGCGATGCGCCGACGGCCGTGATGAGTGGCACGAGGCGCGGCGCGCGCCGCAGGGGCCTATAGGCGATGCGCTCCAGGAGAACGGCGACCAGCGTCGAGCTGAGCATCGCTACGAGGAGCACCACCGCCAGGCCGAGGAACGGATTGGCGTTGAGGAATCCGCCGCCGGCCAGCGCGTCGGCGACGAAGAAAGCCGTCATCGCCCCGAACATGAAGACATCGCCGTGAGCGAAGTTGATCATGAGCAGGACGCCGTACACGAGCGTGTATCCGAGCGCGATCAGCGCGTATACGGAGCCTTGGGCGATGCCCAGGATGACAAGGGTGCGCCATTGGTCACCCTCGAGGCGGCCCGCGGACAGGGTTGCCCACGTGCCCGCGACAACTCCGATGACGACCGCGATCCGCAGTCCCCAGAGGATGATCTCAACCAGCGAAAGGCGACCGGCTCGGGCCACTGGACCTCCGTCAGTGCTGATGGGTCACTATGCAGGCGGATGAGCCGGTCGCCGGCTCACCCGCCCGTTTGGTCCTATCGACGACGAAACGCTACTGGTCGCGCGTCGTCCAGATCTCGCTGTACTCACCGTCGACGACCTGGGCGACCGAAACGTCCTCGGCACCGCAGTCGCCGTTCTCATCGCAGGTCAGGGTCCCCGTTAGGCCTGCATAGTCGGTCAGCCCGGCGATGTACTCGCGTAGCGCGTCCTTCGGGATGAAGAGGGTGCCTTCCGCGTCCTCCACGCCAACTGCCTCGATCGCGTCGAAGATGATATTCGCCGCGTCGTATCCATGGGCGTGGTAGGGAGCGATTGGTCCGTCCTCGCCCGAGAGCTCCACGTAGGCGGGCAGGAAGTCCGACTCGTACGTCCCGCCGAAGCTGAGATCCGGACCGGAGAAGTACATTCCGATTTCTTCGGCGACATCGCCGGCGGTATCGAGGAAGCCCTGGTCCTTGATTCCGTCGGAGCCCATCAGGATCGTGTTCTCCAGCCCGGCGACGTCCTGCGCCTGCTGCGTAATGAGCGGTCCTTCAGGGTCGAAGATCGGGAAGTAGAGCAGCTCGGGCTCGTCCACCGCGATCGGCTCGAGCACCGATCGGAACTCGGTGTCGCCGACGTTGATCGCCTCTTGCAAGGTGGTCGTGCCGTCACACTGCTCGGCGAACTGGTCAACGAACACCTGCTGCAGCTGCTCGGCGTACGGGCTCCCGTCATGGATGGTCGCCGCCGTCGTCACGCCGAGCTCCTCGCAAGCGAACTTCGCGACGGCCGCACCCTGCACTCTGTCGTTGTAGGCCGTGCGGAAGTAGAAGGGTCCGCCGAAGTCTTCCGTTTCTGGGTTGGTGAGAGATGGCGCGGTGTTGGAGGGGGAGATCATCACCAGGCCCGCGTCGGCAAGTACCGGCATGGCCGGGACCGCGGTCCGCGAACAGGTCGTGCCGATCACCGACACGATCGTCGGATCGGCGACGATCGCCTGGGCGGCAGTCTGTCCAGCTGCGGCGTCCCCGCAGCCCGCGTCCTCCTTGACGAGCTCGATCTCGTGCCCGGCCACCTCGCCGCGGTCGGCGATGGCGATCTCGATTCCGAAGTTGCTGTCGTTGCCAAGGAATGCCGTGTCACCGGTAATCGAGAGCGCGCTGGCAATGCGGATCGGGTCACCCTCGAGGACCTCGACACAACCGAACTCGTCGGCGTCACATACCGCACTGGGATCTTCGCCACCCGCGCCTTCCGAAGCGGGTGGTGCGCTTTCCTCCGCGCTGGGCTCCTCGCTCGCAGCTCCGCCACCACTCTGGCATGCGGCAAGGGCGAGCATCAGCACGACAAGGATGGCGCTCCATCGCATGTACTTCTGCATCTGGTTATCTTCCTCCACTGTTGTGCTCGGGTTGCATCGCGTGCGCGCGGGCCCGGCGTATCAAAGGGTGCGCGGCATCATAGCGGCGCCCGAACGGGCGGCGCAATAGGGTCCGCACCGGTTGAGAGTGGTAGGGGGTCATCGGTCCTGGGGTTCAATCCCCCGTTCGTGGTATCCTCCATGCGGGTCGTCCAGCGAATTCGCTTGTTACGATCCGCTCCGAGAGGCCTTCGTGGAGGTTCACGTCAGAAGCGCCCGCCTCACCGATCTCGACGCCGTCATCCGCATTCTTGCGCGCGGCGACGATGACGAGACGGGACGCCGCGACGTCGACTACCTGCGCAACCTGCTCTTCGTTCCCTCCGCGACGGTTGCCGTCGCCGAGCGTGACCGGCGCGTTGTGGGCGTGGGGGTCCTTGCGATCAGGCCTTCGGTGCGGTCGGGTCCCTTCGTCGGCATCATCGACGAGCTCGGGATCGCAGAGAAGGCAGTACTGGGCACCGCCGACTGGCGACGCACTGCCGACGGGATCGTCGAGCAGCTCGCCACCTCGGCAAGAAACAAGGGTTGCACGCGCGTGGAGGTCTCCGAACCGCTGGCATCCGCAGAACCGTCGCTCTGGAAGCGATTGGGGTTCGCGAGCCGCGGCCGAACGCTCGGCCGAAGCA
>JACCWY010000242.1 GCA_013697395.1 Chloroflexota bacterium
GCCCTGAGCAGCTCTCTCCTCCCTCGCCCTGTGCGGGGTGGTCGATCCGCGAGGTGATGAACCACTCGATCGGCGTCACCCACAAACGCGCCGACTTCGCCGCCGGTCGGACGGATCAGCCGCACCCGCCCGCGGGGATCTCGTTGGCGTCGACCATCACGAGGCGCTTCGCTCGACCGCGACCACCGCGCAAGCAGCGTGGAGATCAGTCGACGACTCGGCTATGCCACCTCCCGTTCGGCACGTTCCCCGCTGACGTCGCGGCAGGCATCAACCTCCTCGACGTCCTCGCGCAGACCTGGGACATCGCCGCCGCGGCGAACATCGGCATCAATGACGACGACGAAGAGGTCTGGACGATCGGGTTCGACGCCGCCCGCGGTCATCGGACCCGATCGCGCCCCTCCCACTACGCCCCTGCGGTTCCAGCTCCGATGCAAGCTTCACCGATGGTCCTCTTCCTCGCGTTCCTGGGACGAACCGTCGGCGGGTACCCCTGAACGCCGGCTCCCAGACGGTGGGCCGCCGAGGTTCGTGCAATCGAGACGTATCTCGCCTGGGACGGACGGAAGGAGGCCGCCTGGGTTTCGGGCTCTTCGCGTTGAAGTAGGGAGCGGGTGTAGACGAGGGTCCACCACGCGGGGCAGGGGCCCCGTCATCGTCGTTGCTGTTCGAAGGCACGACGGCGAAGGAGACCCCTGCGTGAGCGACGGTACTGGCCTGGCGGAGAAGCTGTTGGGACTTGACGGGTTCCGGGTGCTCGAGGTGGTCGAGGGGCCCGACGAGCTGGTCGTGACGATCGAGACGACCGCTGTGGTGACGGGCTGCTCGGCATGCGGGACTCGGGCGGTCGCGCATGAGCGGATGCCGATCGCGATCCGTGATCTGGCGTGCTTCGGCCGGCCCGTGCGTCTCCTGTGGCACAAGCGCCGGTGGCGCTGCCCCGACCGGGACTGCGCGTCGAAGACCTGGACCGAGCGCTCCAACCATGTCGACGCCCAGGTCGTGCTCACCCGCCGAGCCGGGGCTGAGGCGTGCCGACAGGTCGGTGAGAACGCCCGGCCGGTGTCGAGCCTGGCCGAGGAGATGGGCGTGTGCTGGTGGACGGTGATGAACGCCGTCGTCGAGCACGGCACCCCGCTGGTCGATGACCCCGACCGAGCCGGACCGGTGGCCCACCTCGGTATTGACGAGACCTCGTTCCTCAAGGCCAACCGTCACCACGCCACGGTCTACGCGACCGGCCTGGTCGACCTCGCAGCGAAGATCGTGATCGACATGGTCGAGGGCAACGCGGCCGCTGACCTGCGGCGATGGTGTGCCGACGCCGATCCAGGATGGCTGGCCGGCGTCAGTGTGGTGGCCACGGATCTGGCCGAGTCGTTTCGGGCCGGACTGTCCCCGCACCTCGATCACGCCACTCGCGTGGCGGATCCCTTTCACGTGGTGCGCGTCGGCAACCGCTGTGTCGATCAGGTCCGCCGCCGGGTCCAGAACGAGACGCTGGGGCACCGGGGCCGCAAGGCCGACCCGCTGTACCGGATCCGCAAGCTGCTCCTCGCCGGCCACGAACGCCTCGACGAGCGCGGCCATGGCCGGATGCTGCTGGGACTGCGCGTCGGTGACCCCCACGACGAGCTCCTCGGCGCCTGGCTCGCCAAGGAGAACGTGCGCGACCTCTACCTCACCGATGATCCCGCCGAGGCGGCACTCCTCATCGACAAGGCGATCGCCGGCTGCGCGAGCGACGAGGTCGCCGAGATCCGATCGCTGGGCAAGACGCTTGGGTCGTGGCGGACGGAGATCCTTGCCTACCACGACACCGGGGCATCCAACGGTCCGACCGAGGGCCTCAACCTGTGCGTGAAGAAGGTGAAGCGCTGCGGCCACGGCTTCCGATCCTTCGACAACTACCGCCTGCGCGTCCTGCTCCACGCCGGCGGCGTCACCTGGCCAGCCCGCCCATCCCCGCCCCGGATCAGAACCCGCACTCCCTACTCAAACGCGTAGAGCCAGATTCTGCACACTGCCGGCCGAGCCAGCGGTGATCTGAATCCCAGAGGCGTTGGCGCCAACGTTGATGTTGTAGAC
>JACCWY010000286.1 GCA_013697395.1 Chloroflexota bacterium
GAGACGCCGCCCCACATCAGAACGCCGCGCCGCCGCAACGAGTGCGGCAAGCGCGGCATCGGTCCCGTGGTCGACCACGTGTGGTCGCCTAGCTCCTCTTGGTCAGGGCGTGGCCCTCGGTGTCCTCATCGTCGGCCACGCCGCGCGTGGTCAGCTTGTGACCCTCGGTGTCGTCCTCGTCGGCGATCCCGCGGGTGGTCAGCTTGTGGCCTTCGGTGTCGTCCTCGGCGCCGGGGTCATCGGTCAGTCTCCGGCGAGCCGCATGGCCCTCGGTGTCGTCCTCGGTCAGTCGCCTGCGCGCTGCATGGCCCTCGGCGTCGTCCTCGTCGAGCCTTCGCCTGGCAGCTGATTCGCCCTGGATGTCGTCGCGCTCGCCCATGATGTGTCCCTCTACTTCATCGTTGTCGAATGCTTCCCCGCCGAGCTGGCCCGGCCTCGAGAAGCCCTCCATCGGCGGCTTCCGCCTCAAGTTGTCCATATATCTGTCCTCCTGGTCCGGCGGAATACCGCTCATGACAAGATCCTAGATTCCTGCCCGACAGCGGAGAAGCACGTGCGTGACACGCGGGCTGTCGGCTACTCGACAGTGTCAGCGTGCGCTCCGTGCTTCGAGCGCCGCCAGGTCATGGATCACCAGCGTCTCCCGGTCGATCGAAAGGAGGCCCTCCTCCACCAGGCCGCTCAGCAGCTTGTTCACGCTCTGCCTGGTGCCGCCGATCATGGCCGCCAGGTCCGATTGTGTGAAGGGCCAGTTCAGTTCCACCCGCCCCCGGGCGGTCGTATCGGTGCCGCGCGCCAGCCGTACGAGCCGCATCGAGAGCCGCCCCGCCAGGTCGAGGAAGTGGAGCTCCTCGACGTGCCCGGTCAGACGGCGCAGCTCGCTGGCGAGGGCGCGCAACAGTGCCGTGACGAGCCGGGGATCGTCGGTCAGGAGCCGCTGGAACTCGTCGCGCGGCAGCGCCAGCGTCTCGGTCGGCTCGAGGGCGGTCGCGGTCGTCGATCGCGGCGACCCGTCCAGCAGGGCGAGCTCGCCGAAAAAGTCGCCGGGCTTCAGGGTGGCGATGATCGCCTCGTCGCCCTCCTGCGAGGGCAGCACGATCTTCACCGCCCCTTCCGCCACGATGTGGAGAGAGTCGCCGACATCCTCCTGGTGGAAGATCACCTCGTTGCGGCGATATCGGCGGCGCCGGGTGAGCTCGGCCAGGGCGGTCAGCCCCGCGTCGCCGACGTGGGCAAAGAGGGCGCAGCGGCGCAGGCTGCCGACCGCAAGGGCGTGATCGACCACGCGTGGGCTTCCTCCCGTCAATACTCGGTCCACGGCCGAGCTTCCGTGAACTCTCTCCCCTTCGAGCTCGATCCGTCAAGCCGTGACACGCTCGCACGGTGTCGCCCAGGCGACAGGCTCAGCGCCATGGGACGGACGCCGATTCAATCGCGACGTTGACACCGTCATCGTCGCGGGCCGGATCGCGCTTGCGACGGGTGCCGCCGGAGGATGACCACATCACATCGCCGCTTCATCGGCGACACGGAGGAGGCCCAGACGATGTTCGCACCCAACATCAGCACCCATCAGTTGGCCGACGCCATCCACCACGAGCGGCAGGCGGATGCGGCGCTCATCCATCAGGCCAAGAGCTACCGCGCCGCCCACGGCGCCGCGGATCGGCCGGCGCAGCGCCGGCTAACCTCTCGCCGCCTCGCCGCAACCCTCGCCGGAGCGCTCCTCACCCTGGTGGTCGCCGCCACGGTCGCCGCGAACCAGCCCGCTGCCGCACCGGCAGGGCACAGCTCGACTGGCGGAGGACTGACCCTGATCCGCTGACGCAACGCGGACGCAACGACGCCGGGGCCTGCCCCGGCGTCGTTCGGCGTCCGTCGCATCTCGCAGATGGCCGATGTATCATCGCGGCCGGTTCGCGGGAGTAGCTCAGCTGGCAGAGCGCCACCTTCCCAAGGTGGATGTCGCGAGTTCGAATCTCGTCTCCCGCTCCACACCAGGCGCCCGGTACGTCGGCGCGCGAGCCGGGACGTCAGTTGCTCGATATCCTTCGCCGGTGACCGATCGCCCTCCCGCCCCCGACCCATGGCGCCACACCGAGCGCTATCCCGTCCGCCAGTACGAGCTCGACCTCCTCGGCCACGTCAATAACGCCGTCTACCTGAACTGGGTGGAGCAGGTCGCCATCGACCATGTCGAGGCGCTCGGGTTCGGTCGTGATTGGTCGGTCGCGCAGGGCGGCGGTTGGGTCGTGCGGGAGCACCATGTGACGTATCACCGTCCGGTTCGCTATGGCGACGTCGTGCTGGTCACGACGCTCCCGCAGGAGCTCGGACGCCTGCGCGGCCTGCGCCGCACGGAGATCCACCGCGAGTCCGACGGTGCACTGATGACCGAGGCCCTGACCGAGTGGATCTGGGTCCGCCTGGCCGATGGCCGGCCCGCGCGGGTCCCGACCGCCCTGCTCGAGCTGTTCCGGGCGACATGAGCAAGGTCGGCGGCTATGCTCATTGCCATGCGCCGATGTTTCGGCAGCCGCCTGACGGCCCTGGCGATGCTCCTGGCCCTGCTGGGTGCCTGCGCCTCCCCGCCGGCGACCTCGCCTTCAGCTCCCGATGCCACGACCGCGCCGCCCAGCCCGTCCGCGACGACCGGGGCGTCGTCCAGCGCTGCCGCGACCTCGTCGACGAGCCCCGCCCCGGAGCCCGTGGCGTGGGCACAGCTCGATGCGGGCGGGCCATCGGCCCGCGAGGATCACACCTGGACGCTCGATCCGGAGTCCGGCGTGGCCTACATGTTCGGCGGCCGCGACGGAGCCACCGTCTTCGATGATACGTGGGCCTACGACCTCGCGACCGATACCTGGACCGAGCTCGCGCCCGCCACGGCACCCGACGCCCGGTTCGGGCACGAGGCAGTGTGGGCGGAGGGCAACGGCCTCGTGATCTTCGCGGGCCAGGCCGGTGCCGCGTTCTTCGGCGACCTGTGGGCCTACGACCCGGTCGGGAACGCGTGGCGCGAGCTGGCGGCCACCGGCGCGCTGCCGACGCCGCGATACGGCTCGTGCGCGGGCATCGGTCCGGACGATCGCCTCTGGATCAGCCACGGGTTCACCCAGGACCAGGTCCGGTTCTCCGATACCCGCGCCTACGATTTCGACTCTGCGACGTGGACCGATGAGACGCCGACCAACGGCCGGCCGGTCGAGCGCTGCCTGCACGGCTGCTGGTGGACAGACGGTGGCGAGCTGGCCCTCTACGCCGGCCAGACGACGGGGACGACGGCGCTCGAAGATCGCTGGACGCTCGCAGACGGGACATGGACCCGCGTCGACGGCACGCTGCCGGCCGGGCGAAACCTGTATGCGCGCACCAGGCTGGACGGCGCGACGCTGGTGTTCGGTGGCCAGGCCGTGGACGAGAGTTACCTCGGCGATCTCTGGCTGCTCGCCGACGGGTCGGCGGACGCGGAGCAGATCGAGCCGGTCGGCGATGGTCCGCAGCCCGCCGGTCGGGCCGGGGCGGAGCTGATCGCCGACGCGGAGCGGGGCCGGGTGCTCCTGTTCGGTGGCAGGACGGCGGATGGAGCGCTGGACGACCTGTGGGCGCTGGCCGGGCTGTGAGCCATGCCGCGGTTCTGGCCCGACGATTGCTGCCTGCCTGGCATGACCATCGTGCAAACCCCTGACCTGGTCGAGGCTCCGTCCTGGTCGATCAGGCCCGAGCTGCCGGTCGACCTCGACCAGATCCACGACCTGCATCGTGCCGCCTTCCGCGGTCCGGCCGAGGCCGAGCTCGTCGACGCCGTCCGGGCCGGATCGGGATTCCTTCCCGAGCTCTCGCTCGTCGCGGTGGCGGCGGATGGGAGCGTCCTCGGGCACATCATGATCAGCCTCGTCGGATTCGACCCTGCCAGCGAGGGAATGGCACGGAGCGAGGTGCTGGCGCTCGCGCCGCTGGCGGTACTGCCGCCGCACTGGAACCGGGGGATCGGCACCGAGCTGACCCGAACGGCCCTCGAGATCGCCGACCAGCGCGACGAGCCGTTCGTCGCGGTGCTCGGCGCTCCGAGCTTCTACGCTCGTTTCGGGTTCAGGCCTGCGGCCGATGAGGCGATCCATTCGCCGTACGACGCTGCGGGCTCCGCGTTCCAGGTTCGACCGCTCGCCGGAGCGTCCCTCGAGCCGGGGACCGTCGTGTACCCGCCGATGTTCGGCGAGCTCTAGTTGTGATTCCCAAAGACGTTGTTGACAGATGAGAGCCTGCCTGCACGGTGAGAGGTGTCTAGATCTCACACCGGCAGGAGGCTCTCGTGGCTCATCCTAACGCGCGCTTGTCAGTGTTCGGCCGCCAGCTGCTGGTGAGCCGGGTGGCTCAGAGCTGGAGTGCCGCCGAGGCGGCCAGGCAGCTCGGCGTCAGCCGCGCCACCGCCTACAAGTGGCTGCGCCGCTACCGTGCCGAGGGTCAGGCCGGCTTGCTCGACCGGCGCAGCCGGCCGCACCACTCACCCCGGCGCCTGGCGGATGACCAGGTGGCCGCCATCCTGCGTGTCCGGACCCGGCGCCGCTACGGACCGCATCGCCTGGCGCCGCTGACCGGGCATCCAGCCTCGACGATCTACGCCGTCCTGCGCCGGGCCGGCCTGCACCGCCTGCGCGACGCCGACCGCCTGACCGCGGCGCCGGTGCGCTACACCGCCTGCCATCCCGGCGCGCTGTTGCACGTCGACCACAAGAAGCTCGGCCGGGTGCCGCCCGGTGGCGGGCATCGCGTGCTGGGCCGTGCGGCGGCGCCGCACCACGGCCACTCCAACGCCGGCTACGAGCACCTCGAGGTCTTCGTCGACGACGCGTCCCGCCTGGCCGTGGTGGTGCCGGTCGCCGACGAGCGCGGCGCCAGTGCCGCTCGCGCGCTCGAGATCGCGGCCGCCGAATTCACCACGGCCGGCATCCGCATCGAGCGCGTGCTGACCGACAACGGGGCCAGCTATCGCAGCCACCAATTCGGTGCGGCGGTGGCCGCCCTGGGTGCTCGGCACAAGCGCACCCGACCGTTCCGACCCCAGACCAACGGTGCGTCAGAGTTCGGCCGGCCCTTCGCGGTGGTGCGAAGGTTCGATGCGGCGGGTGGGTGGCTCGGACTAACGGTGCCGCACCCGGTGGTGTTGGCTCGCTTTGCAAGTGCCCCCGCCCGGCCGCAGCGAAGCGGGCCAGGCGTGGCCTGATAGGAGCGTGGGCGCTAACTCAACGCACTGCTGCCCGCCCGACCCGTGCTCATCCTAGCCGGTTGCAGGAGGCGCACAGCATGGTGGCCATCGGCATCGATACCCACAAGGCGACGTTGGCGGCCTGCGCCGTCGATGAGCGCGGCGCTGCGGTTGCCGAACGCGAGTTCAGCAACGATCCGGCCGGGCACCACGCCCTGGCTACCTGGGCCGACAGCGTCACCCCCGGTGCGCTGATCGGCATCGAGGGCTCGGCCACCTATGGAGCAGCGCTCGCCCGCAGTCTGCTCGCTTGGGGGTTGGCGGTGCGCGAAGTGCCGCCGCACCTGTCGCGCCGCGAGCGGATCCACACACGCCGCGCCGGCAAGAGCGATCCGGGCGACGCGCTGGCCATCGCGCGCGTGACCCTGCGCGAGACGAGGCTGCCGCCGGTGCGCGGTGACGATGCCAGCCGCGAGCTGCAGATGCTGGTCGAGGCCCGTGACGACCTGGTCAACGAGGCGACGCGGGTTCGCAACCGACTCCACGCTGACCTCCTGGTGCTGACGCCCGGATACCAGCAGCACGCGGCCCGGCTGGTGGGCGTCAGGCAGCTGGCCTGGGCTCGTCGCGCACTCGCCCGCCGTCCCGAGCTCCAGGCCCGCCTGGCCCGTGAGCGGCTGGCCCGCCTGCTGGCGCTGGGCCGCCAGATCCGTGCGCTCGAGGCCGAGGTCGCGGTGCGGGTGGCCGGCCACCCGCTGTTGTCGCTGCCGGGCGTGGGGCCGCTCGTGGCCGCCAAGCTCCTCGGTGAGGTGGGTGATGCCACGCGCTTCCGCAATGCGGACGCGTTCGCGGCGTTTGCCGGCGCGGCCCCCATCCCGGCCAGCTCGGGCCAGGTGCAGCGCATGCGGCTCAACCGCGGCGGCAATCGCCAGCTCAACCGAGCGCTGTTCACCATTGCCCTGGTGCAGGCCGGTTACTATCCGCCGGCCAAGGCGCTGCTCTCCCGCAAGCGAGCCGAGGGCAAGAGCTGGCGGGAGGCGCTGCGCTGCCTCAAGCGTCATCTCGCCAGGCGTGTCTATCGGCTGCTGCAACCGCCCGCTGCGGTCGTCGAGGTCGCGGCTTGACAAGATAGGAGCTTG
>JACCWY010000298.1 GCA_013697395.1 Chloroflexota bacterium
GCAGCGGGTTGCCAGCCTGCCGGCCTTCGTCGACTTCTACAATCGGTCCCGACCACATTGGTCGCTCGCAGGCCAGCCGCCGCTGAGCCGGGCTCCCGTCAACAACGTGAGTGGGAAGAACAGCTAGCCCGCCTCGTCGAGGAAGGGAAGGCGCTGGATGAGCGCGAGGCGAGGCCGCTCGGTCTGGGCCACCGGCGCCACGGGGACGCGCAGCCACGCCTCGCCGGCACTCCCGGATCGGTACCGCGCGTCGAGGCGCCGCGCAGAGATGGCGCCGAGCCCGAACCGCGCCAGCGCCTCCGCCAGGAGTGTGCCCTCGCCCAGCAGCGCGTGGGAGACCACGCAGCGGTCACCATCGCGCAACGTCGCGGCCAGCCTCTCGCGGCGCGCGGAGAACGGGCGCCGCTGCCAATCCTCGCCGTTGGTCCACAGCATGTCCGACGCGACGTACGCGGGGCGGCCGGCGGAGCGGTCGCCGCCCATGCGCCTGCGGAGCAGCTCGGTGTCGAGCCAGCCGCCCTCATCCAGCGCCAGGAGCCAGCCGTCGAGCAGGACGCCATCGTCCAGCAGCTGCTCCGGCAGCTCATCGGTCAGCTCCCCGAAGGCGACGAGCGCGTCGGCGAGGCCCTCGGCCCGCAGGCGGATCAGCTGCCCGCCCTCGACCCACGCCTGCGCGCGGATGCCCGGCCACCAGGCCTCGAACAGGTATCGGGGGTCGTCGAACGGTGCGACCCCCTCGCTCGGCTGCATCGGCGAGACGCGAGCGGGCAGGCGTTCCCCAGCGCCCGAGGTCGAGATCGGAAGGTCGAGCTGCTCTCCGGGCACGACCTGCCGCGTCAGGCCGTCTTGCGCCGACGCTGGCGCGGCGCCTCGACCTCGTCGTCCTTGGCCTTCGCCCGGGCCTTGGCCTTGGCCTTCGTCGCGACCTTCGTCGCGACCTTCGTGGGCGCCTTGTCCTCGGCAGAGGCGGCCTTGCGATCCGAGCGTGCCGCTGCGACGGAGGCTTCGAGGGCGGCCATCAGGTCGGTGATGTTCGTCGGCTCGGCGCGCGCAGCAGCCGGTTCGGGCTTCTCACCGGCCACCTTGCGCTCGATCACGGCCATCAGCGCCTGGCGATAGTCGTCGGCGTAGTCATCGGCGTTGAACTCGCCGGTCATGCTGGCGACCAGCTGCTCGGCCATCTTCTTCTCGGAGGGCTTGATGTCGATCTGGTCCACGGGCAGGTTCAGCTCGTCCATCGCGCGGACTTCGTCCGGCCAGTGCAGCGTGGTCAGCAGCATGGTCTTGCTGAACGGATTGAGTGCGGCAAGCTGCTCGCGGTCCTTGAGCACGATCTTGCAGATGGCGCTCTTGTTCTGATCGGCGAGGACGGACTTGAGCAGGTAGAAGGCCTTGGCGCCGATCTGCTCCGGCTCGAGGTAGTACGCCTGCTTCACGAACTGCGTGCCCTCGGCGTCACGGGAGGCGTTGATGAACATCTCGATCTCGATGGCGCGCATCGTCTTGAGCGGAACCGAGTCGATGTCCTCCTCGGTCACGACGACGTACTTGCCCTTGCTCCACTCGTAGCCGCGCACCGTCTCCGAGCGCGGAATGACCTCGTCGTGGTACGGGCAGTACACCTTCATCTGGATCCTGTTCAGGCAGCTGGCGTGCAGCAGGTTGAAGCCGATGCCTCCCTGCTCGGTGGCCAGGTACAGCTTGACCGGGATCGTGACCAGCCCGAACTGGATCGCGCCCCGCCACATGGATCGAGCCATTGATTCTCTCGTGCTCCTTTGTGCGCCCTGCGCGCAGCGTGCCCTGCGACGGTTCGAACGCGGGCGGTGATGGTACAACGGGCACGCAACAGCCCAGTACCACGGTGGTACTACTCCGAAGGGCCATAGACCCGCTCAGGACCGATCTCCAGACTCCACCGCGATGACCGACACTGACACGCCGCTTCGCGCCTACGTCCTGGAGGACGACCCCGACATCGCCGCCCTCGAAGCCGATCTCCTGCGCGAGATGGGCTTCGGCGTCGTGACGTGCACCCGGATCGTCGAGCTCGGAGATCTCATGGACGTCGCGCTTCCGCACCTGCTCGTGGTCGATGTCATGCTCCCCGACGGCGACGGCGGCGACATCACCGAGCTGCTGCGGAGCGCATGGCCCGGCATCCCGGCGATCATCGTTTCCGCCGCCAGTCGCGAGAGGCTCGAAGAACTCGAGCCGCTCGGTCCCGTCGTCGCGAAGCCCTTCGACCTCGACTCGTTCCGGGCCGCGGTCGGGCAGGCGCTCGATCGAGGGCAGGAGCTCCGCAGCGCGTCGTGACCGCGGTCCCGACGCTACGCGACGCGAGTGCCCTTCGGTCCGGTGACGGCGACGAGCGCCTCGTGCTCGGCCCCGTCGTCATCGGTCAGCCTGTAGCGGTGCTCGATCGTGGTCACCGCCGAGAGCATGGCAATGATCGGGCAGTACTGCTTCGCCGAAAGCTCGATCGAGCGCCGCAGCGCTTCAGGGACGACTCGCCCACGCACCCGATGCTCGATCCGGATGGCCGTGAAGACCCTCGGATGCTCGTCGGCCGAATCGCCCTCCACGGCGATCTCGTACGCGTCCGCCACCTGTCGCTTCTTGCGCAGGATGCTGGCGACGTCCATCGACGTGCAGCCGGCCAGCGCCGCGAGCAGTGTCTCCTTCGGCCCGGGCGCCGCGCCGTCGCCCTCGGGCGGATCTCCGTCGAGGCCGACCACCCGGCCGCTCGAGGTTCGGGCCTCGACACGGCTGCGCGCCGGATCGATCACGGCCAGGATGCTCATCGCCATGCAACCAGCCTAGCCGAGCGGACGACGGTGCACCCGTGCTCGTGATCCGGCCCGCCGGACTCGCGGCGCGCGGCCAACGGCGCCGGCTGCTCCTGGCCCTCTCGATGGTCGCCGTCGGCCTGCTTGCCGTCGAGCTCGCGCTCCTCTCGAGCGGAACGATCGCGACCGGGTGGATGGCCAGCGCCGGCGCCGTCGGACTCGGCGTCGGTGCCGCCTGGCTGCTACGGGTGGTCGGACCGAACCGCCGCAGGTCGGCCGGCGAGCTGCTGGAAGAGATGCTGCTGCCCGCCTTCAACGATGACTTCACGCTCGTCATCGGCCCGCTGCTTCCGGTGCGCGAGGCAGATCGTCTCGACGGGCTCCTCGTCGGCCCCGCCGGCGTGCGCGCCCTGACGGTTCGCGACTGGGAAGGCCGCTACCGCGTTCGTGGTCGAAGCTGGGAATTCGACGCGGGCCGGCGCGGCTGGATTCCGTGCCGGACCAACCCGAGCTTCGACGCCGCGCGCCTCGGGGACGGCGTTGCGCGCTGGGCCGCCGATGCGGGGGTGCCGAACGTGCCGGTGCGCGGGGCGGTTGCATTCCCCATGAAGCGCTCGCGGATCGTGCTCGAGGAGCCGGAGGACGAGATCGTGACGAGGGACAACACGCCGTGGTGGGCGAACGCCATCGGCCGCGTTCGTCGCCTGGACCCCTCGACCGGCCAGGCCTTCATCTCCGCGGTGCTCGATGCGGCCGACTCGCCCGCACGTCGATCCCGCTCAGCCCCGATCGTCCGCATCCCCTGACCGCCGGATACCGGCGTCAGCCGGGATCCTCGTCCGCGCCCAACCACGCCTCGGCGGTGTCCTCGTCGAGGACGTCCGCCAGGTCGTCCGCCGGAGCGTCGTCCGCGATCAGCAGGAGCTGCGCGCGATCGCGGCTCACCGCCACCGCCGCCGCCGTTCGCCCGAGCCCTGGGTGCGCCGTCGACGAGATCGTCACATCGGTCATGGCCAGGAATCGGTCGGTCATGTTCATCACGCCGTCGGTCGGGCGGCTGCCCGGCGGTACGTGGATCGTGCCCGCGATCCGGATTGGCGGACTTGCGAATTCCGCCTTGACCGGGCGCTTCTGGATGCGCATGTCCGGGCTCGCTCCGCCGGTCAGCCCCGACGCGGACATGACGAGGATCGCGGCCACGGCCACGAGGGCGGTGGGAGCCGCGCTGGCGGCGGTCGGATCTGCGTGCTCGGTGATCGTGGCGAGCCGGATGGTGACGTGCGTGCCCGACTGCTGGTTGAGGATGTCCGTCACGCGGCCGAACCGCGTATCGACGATCCCGGAAATCCGATACGCATCGGTCAACAGGTCGACCTCGACCTCACGAGCCGCGCCGAGACCGGCGAACGAGTCCATCGGCCCAATGCTAGCCGACTCCGGCCGCCTTCCGGACCCGCCAGATCTGCTCCGCCGGCCACGTTCGCGCCCACTCCGGGTCGGCTTGCTCGGGCAGCTCGTGATCGCTCATGGGCCGATGCTACCCCGCCCGCTCGCCGTCCTCGGCCGCACCGGTGGCTGCGATGCGCTCGGTCTCGCCGCCGGACCCCGTTGCCAGCAGGATCCGGCCGGAGGCCTGTTCGCCGAAGAGCGCCTCGACCGTGGCCATCGTGTCGATATCGGCCGGCGTCTTGTCGTCGCGAATGCGCACGATGCGCGGAAAGCGCATGGCGAATCCGGACCGATGACGGGCGGAGCGCATGATCCGGTCGAAAGCGATCTCCACGACGACCTCGGGCACGACGGTCCGGTAGCGCCCGAAGTCCTGGAGCGTGATCCCCTTGAATCGCTCGGTCATTTCGGCGATCTCGGCATCGGTCAGGCCGGTGTAGGCCTTGCCGATGGTGAGGAGGCGCGCGTCGTGCTCATCGGTCTCGCGCACGGCGAAGGTGTAGTCGGAGAGTACGTCGCGGCGCTTGCCGTGACCCCACTCGACGCCGACGACGACGCAGTCGAGGGTGGCGAGCGCCTTCTTCAGCTTCAGCCAGCCGAGGCCGCGACGCCCCGGCTGGTAGGCCGAGTCGGGGTCCTTGATCATGAGCCCCTCGTTGCGACGCTCTCGCGCGTCGTCGAAGTGGCGCTCGACCTCGTCGGCCGAGCGGGCGCTGGCGAGGTGCGCCAGCAGCAGCCGCTCGCCGCTGCGCTCGGGCAGGGCGAGGCCTTCGAGCCGCCGGCGGCGCTCACGGAGCGGCGTCTCGATCAGGTCGTCCCCGGCATGGTGCAGCAGGTCGAAGGCGACAAGAACGACGGGCACCTCCGCCAGGAGCTCGGCCGATGGCCGCACGCGTCCGAGGCGGGTCTGGAGCGAGGCGAAGTCGAGGACGGTCCCCTCCCGCCTCGGCACCAGCTCGCCGTCGATCACGAGGGGCCCGAGGTCGGGCAACTCGGCCACCGCGCCGGTGATCTCGGGAAACGAGCGCGTCACGTCGTTGAGGTCACGGCTGAAGAGGCGCACGATGCCGCCGGCGTCGACATGCAGCTGGGCGCGAATGCCGTCGTACTTGTCTTCGATCCACGCCTCGTCCCCGACCCGCCGCATCACCTCGGCCGCATCGACCACGGGTGTGGCGAGCATGAAGCGGATCGGCCGCATCACGTGCAGTGCAGCCTCGGCCAGGCGGTCCTCGCGGGCGAGCCGAGCTGCCTCGCCGATCTCGCCGGTCAGCATGTGGGCTCGTCGCACCGCGTCAAGCTGGCGCCCGAATGCCTCCGCCACGGCCTCCTCCAGCAGCCCTTCGCGCAGCCCGATCCGCGTCTCCCGCGACGACACGCGGCCGATGAAACGAGCATCCTCCGGGCTTGCCCGACCGAAGAGGTCGGCCATGAGACCGATGCGGTCCTCGCCGTTGCCGGCCGCGGCGATGGCGTCGAAGGTGCCGGCCACCTCCGTCACGGTCAAGTGACCACCACGTCGCTCGGCGCCCGCGAGCAGCTCGGCCGCGGCGTCGCCAAAGTCCGAATGGCGCAGGTAGGCGGCGCGTATCGCCTCCTCGTCGGCCCCGCTCGCCCGCGCCAGCGCGGCAGCCTGCTGCACCCAGCCCATCCCGAGCTTTGCCGTCGGATCGACCAGCGGTCTCCCGGCGAAGAAGGCGCAGGCCGCGGCCAGCTCCTCGGCGGGCAGGCCACGCAGGTACGCGGCGAGCAGATCGCGCTTCGCGTTCTTGCTGCGCGTCGCGCCGACGGCCGCAGCGGCGGCGGCGAGATCCGCGAACGGGCTGAACCTGCGTGGCATGCGAGATCGAGTCTAGGCGGCGCGCGCCCACGGACGTACGATGCTCGGAAGGGAGGATGACGTGCGCGCTTTCCTCGGGCAGTTCGACCACGTATCGCTCGGAGTCTTCGGTCTCGGAACGGCCATCGGTGCCATATGGTTGGTTGCGCTCGACCTGGGCGTGATCCTGGCGGGGACCGCGCTTCTCATCGGCAGCGTGACGCTCATCATTCATCACCGCTGGATCGAGATTTCGCTGCTGATGATCGGGATCGGCCTCGTCGTGCAGATCGGCTACTGGATCTTCGGCGTGCCGCCGGAACCTTTGATCGTGCTCGACCCGGAGGGAATCGCTGCCGAGGTGTTCGCTCCGGGCATGGCAGCGCTGATCCCGGTCGGCGGCATGATCCTCGCCGCCGTCGTCGGTGCGTGGGACCTGTGGGAGGGGCGGCGGCGGCAGCAGCTGGACGACCGCCACCGGCGAAGACGCGAACATCAGATCGCGGACTCCATCGAGGGTTGACCGCGGTCGACGAACCGCGCACGCTGAGCCCATGGTCTTCCCGTGGCAGAAGCGCATCGTGCCGCCCGAGCTGGCGGCCCGCGTCCCACCGGGCCAGGTGCTGACCGACAAGTTCCCTGTCCTCCACTTCGGCCGCATCCCCGATTACGGCGACCTCTCCGGCTGGGACTTCCGGGTGTGGGGCGAGGTCTCCGAACCGTTCAGCCTGCGTTGGGCCGACTTCCGCGCGCTGCCCGCGTCCGAGGAGACGCACGACATCCACTGCGTGACTCGCTGGTCAAAGCTCGATACTCGATGGGAGGGCGTGGCCTTCGGCCACATCGCGGAGGTGGCGCAGCCGACGCAGAGCGCGCGGTTCGTCGTCTTCCACGCCGAGGGCGGCTTCACCTCGAACGTCCCGCTGGCGACGGCCATGCAGCCCGCCTGCTTGCTGGCGTGGAACTACGACGGGCAGCCGCTGACGCCGGAGCACGGATACCCGCTGCGTGCGATCGTCCCCGGGCCCTACTTCTGGAAGAGCGCGAAGTGGCTGCGCGGCGTGGAGTTCACCGCGGAAGACCACCCCGGCTTCTGGGAGCGCAACGGGTACCACAACGAAGCGGACCCGTGGAAGGAGGAGCGCTACTCGCGCTCCTGATCGTCCATCCGCTTGGCACGGGCGATGAGCTCGGCAACCCGACGGCCGCCCTTGCGCCCGATCTCGCGGAAGTGCTCGTTGGAATAGCGCTCGCTTACCGCCTTGCCACCCTTGGCGCCGATCTCCTGGAAGAACTCGGCACCGTACCGGGCGCGCGTCGTCCGCCCACCCTTGCGCCCCGCCTCGCGGACGCTCATGTTCCCCTCGTCGGGAGTGCCGCTCTGGTCCGTGCCTGCGCGCTCGGCCATCCGGCGCCTCCTGCTTACTGCGTGCTTGAGTACTCCTCGAATCCCTGGCCAGCGTGAAGCAAGTTACGTACCGCGTCCGATCGC
This sequence comes from Chloroflexota bacterium, assembly GCA_013697395.1. Lineage (GTDB taxonomy): Bacteria > Chloroflexota > Limnocylindria > QHBO01 > QHBO01 > JACDBZ01. Next base: position 7,550 of record JACCWY010000298.1, read on the forward strand.
TCGGGCAGGACCCACTCGGCGACCGTCTAGAATGCTGCGCCGATGCACCCCTTGCTGCGCAACGTCGTGATCGGGATCGTGGGCCTGATCATCGCCGGCGCCCTGACCGCGCTCGCCTTCCTCGGGCGCGACTCGGACCTCTCGGTCCTCGCGCTGCTGGCGGCAGGAATCCTTGGCGCGATGGTCGGGCTCTTCCTGTACGGACAGGGCTGGATCTGGGGCAGTCGCGCCGCCCGCCGTCGCGAGCACGGCACCTCGCTGCTCATCGCGATCGGGGGCGGCGTCATGGCGCTCATCGCCGCGGTCGCGCTGGCCGGTCTGCTGATCCTGCTGCTGCTCTTCTTCCTCGGCTGACGCCGCGACGGCCGAACCGCCACGCTCGTGCGCTGCGCACCACGTGCCCGCTGATCGGCTGGCTGCGAGCGGTCCCGACGAGCGCTCGCTGCTACGATCTGTGCCGCGGCCGCCGGACGCCCCCATCGTCTAGAGGCCTAGGACGCCACCCTTTCAAGGTGGAGATCAGGGGTTCGAATCCCCTTGGGGGCACCACCCTCCACGAGCCCACTCTCCGCGCAGGACCGATCAGATGTGGTTGATCTCGACGCGGTCCCCGCAGTTGGGGCAGTAGAGCAGCAGGAGCTTCGGGTCGTCCGGCATCGGGCGCCAGGCGTGGACGTCGCCCTCGGAGATCTGCTCGCCGCAGCGCGGGCACTCGTGGCCCATCTCGAGCCACTGGTCGCGCGGCACGTTCTGACGCCCCACCGTTGCTAGCGCCGGGCGGGCGGCGGCGGTGGCGCCCAGCCCGGCTTCGGCCCCGTCGGCGCTGCGTCGGAGCCCTCGGGCGCATCCGCGGCGACGATCGCGGCCCGCGTCTCCTCGGCCTTCGCCGACGGCGCGATGAGCGGGTACGACATGGCGGCGTAGCCCGGCCAGCGGCCGACGTCGCCATCGCGAATCATGACCATCGTCTTGGCAAAAGCGCCGGTGACGTCGCGGACCGATCGGTCGAGCACCTCGAGGCTGTCCCGGCCGGTGAGCTTGCGCAGCGCGGGCGGCAGCGTCTCGACCAGGTACGCGGGATTCGGGTCGACGGCGAGGGCCAGCTCGAGCGCGGCGATGACCTGCTCGTCGGGCAGGTCTCGCGGCAGCGGACGGCTGATGTACGCCATTCGCGGATCCTGGCTGGGCCCACGGAACGTGCGGACGAGCGACTTGATCATCGGCGGCGAGATTGTACCCGCTCACCGGTGCGTGCAACGCCGACGGGTATACTGGCGTCCCCAGTAACACAGCGTTCGCGACCGCGCGCGTCCGAGCCATGACGCTGCTGCGCCGCGTCAGCAACCCGCAACAGGAGTATCCCGACCATCGTGCGCGTCCGAAAAGCCGTCCTGCCCGCCGCGGGCTTCGGCACCCGCTTTCTGCCCGCGACGAAGTCGATACCCAAGGAGATCATGCCCCTGGTTGATCGGCCGATCATCCAGTACGCCGTCGAGGAGGCAGTGGCCTCGGGGATCGAGCAGATCATCATCGTCATCGCCAGCGGGCGCAGCGCGATCGAGGACCATTTCGACTCCAGCCCGTCACTCGAGCGATGGCTGGAGGAGCGCGGCGACATCGAGATGTTGCGCACCATCCGCCGCATCAGCGAGTACGGCACTGTCGCCTTCGTGCACCAGCGGGAACAGCTGGGACTCGGCCACGCAGTCCTCATGGCGAAGGATCTCGTCGGAGCGGAGCCGTTCGCCGTCCTCCTCAGCGACGACGTGATGCTCAATCCACACGGTGAGCCGGTGACGAAGCAGCTCATCGACGCGCACCTCGCGCATCGGGGATCGGTCCTGGCGATCCAGCGCGTGGATCGGGCCGACGTGGGTCGCTACGGGATTCTCGATCCGCTCCACGAGGAGGGCCGCCTGGTCGAGATCCGCGATCTCATCGAGAAGCCATCGGTGGAGGACGCCCCGTCCGACCTCGCCGTCCTCGGCCGCTACATCCTCACGCCGAAGATCTTCGACGTGCTGGAGCAGACGAGCCGCGGCGCGGGCGGCGAGATCCAGCTGACCGACGGGATCCGGGGCCTGATCCGGGAGCAACCCGTGTTCGGCTACCAGTTCGAGGGCACCCGGCACGATGCGGGAACGAGGCTCGGGTGGCTCAAGGCGAACGTGGCGGTCGGCCTGGAGTCGGATGACGCGGACGAGTTCCGCTCCTACATCCGCGGTCTCGACCTGCGAGACTGACGCACTCGTGGAGATGATCGGCAGGCTCATCAGCGGCCGTTACCGGTTGATCGCCCCCCTCGGTGAGGGCGGCATGGCCACGATCTGGCGCGCGGTCGACGAGCAGCTCGACCGTGAGGTGGCCGTCAAGCTCCTCCGTCCGCAGTTCAGCGCGGATCCGGGGTTCGCCGCCCGCTTCAAGCAGGAGGCGCGCTCGGCGGGGGGACTCTCGCACCCGAACATCGTCGGCGTCTACGACTACGGCACCGACGGAGCCGATGGCGACCAGTACATCGTCATGGAGCTGATCGATGGCAACGATCTGTCGACCATCCTGCGCGACCGCGGATCGCTGTCGACGACGGACGCGGTACGCGTCGCGATCGGCGTCGCCGCCGCCCTCGAGGTTGCGCATCGCAAGGGGATCGTCCACCGCGACGTGAAGCCGGGAAACATCCTCATCACCGACGCCGGCGACGTGAAGGTGACCGACTTCGGCATCGCCCGGGCAGTCTCCGAGGCGTCGATGACGGTGACCGGCACGACGCTCGGGTCGGTCCACTACTTCAGCCCCGAGCAGGCGCGCGGCGACGAGGTCACCGGAGCCTCGGACGTCTACGCGCTGGCCATCGTGCTGTTCGAGATGCTCACCGGCCGCCGGCCCTTCGAGGGCGACTCCGCCGCGGCGGTCGCCCTCAAGCGGCTCAACGAAGACGCTCCCACGCCGACGGCCGTCGGCCATCCCCTTCCCCCGGGGCTCGAGGCGATCGTCATGCGCGCGCTGTCGCGCGACCCCGCGCAGCGCTTCCCGGATGCCGGCGCGTTCGCCGAGGCACTGCGCGTCTGGCGCCGGGACCCCGATGCCGCGACGCCCCTGGTCGGCGCTGGCGGCGTGCCGGTCGCACCGACGCCACCCGCAGGCGAGCCGACCGTCTACGTCCCGCCACGCGTGACGAGGCCGGCGGACCGCGTGCCCGTGGCGCCACCGCCGCGGCGGATGGATCCGTATCCGCCGGATGGCGACGACGGCCAGCCGTGGTGGGTCTGGCTGCTGGCCGTCCTGGCGGTCGCGTTGCTGGGCGCCATCGGATTCCTTGCGGCGCAGCTGCTCGGCGGGTTCGATCAGCCGACGGCGAGCCCAACCCCGAGC
>JACCWY010000299.1 GCA_013697395.1 Chloroflexota bacterium
GCGTCGAGGAGGACCGTCTGACCCAGGCTCCGGCCCCAGATCGCCGCCATGTTGGCGGCGAGCTCCCCGACACCGTCGCCGTGCTCGGACCCGACGATCAGGATGACCGATGGTCGTTCAGGAGACGCCAGTCCGACCTTGCCCGTCAGGAGCCGCGCTGAGAGTGACGCCTCCGATCCAGGCTGCGCATCGACGACCAGCGGATCGGCCGCTGTCGGGCGGAACCTGCCCCGCAACAGCACCGACCCCAGGAACGGGGCGCCACTGAGCTCGGTCAGTTCGAAGCGGCTGTTGACGGTATTGCTGAAACGCTCCACGAGCAGCGCCAGGACGAGGGCCGCGGCAAGCCCTCCGGCTGCGGACAGGCCGGTGAGGAGCGGGACGTTCGGGGCGACCGGCTCAATCGGCGGCTGCGCCGCGTCGATGAGCCTCAGGGAGCCCGCTGGGCTAACCGCAGGCCCCAGGGCGTCAATCAGGTCATCGCCGAGCGCAGTGGCCAGCTGGGCGGCGATGGTCGGATCGGTATGGGCGACTTCGATCGTGAGCAGGCGTGTTGTCGGGTTCGCCACTGCACGAACGTCGTCACGAAGGTCGGCAAGCGTCGTCTGGAGGCCGAATTCGTCGATGACCGTGGTGAGCGCCTCGTCGTTGTGCACGAGCTCGGCATAGGTTTCGACGAGAAGCGCCGAGGCCCGCAACGTATCGAGCTCGGCGTTGACCGGACCGACCAGCATCCGCGTCTCGGCCTCGTACGTCGGCGGCACCGTCTGCACCGCCAGAAAGCCAGTGACGCTGGCCGCGATCATCGCCGAGACGACCGTCCACCACCATCGCCTGGCGAGGGCAAGGTAGATCCTGGCGTTCATGCCGTTTGCCGCGGCTCAAGGCCGTTCCGCCGCGCGGCGGACGTGCGCACTGTCGGTGCGAGCAGTTGAGCCCGGATGAGCGGGAGGGTCGATCGCTGCCCGATGTTGATGCGTCGCATTCGAAGCCAGTCTACGTCGCCAAGGCTGTTGGACCCACGGCGGGTGGTGAAAGCGACACGATATCCCGCTGCGGCGACAGTCTGCTGGACCCGCTCGTCGTGTGCACCGTCAGGGTAGGCAAAGATCGGCGGAGAGGGCATCCGCAGGTTCGTGTCCAGCTCGCGGCGCGACCCGGCGACTTCGTCCGCGAGCTCGGCGTCCGACAGGCGATCGAGTCGCGGGTGGTTTCTCGAGTGCGCGGCAAGGGTCGCCCCAGCAGAGGCCAATTGCCGCAGCTCCTGCCAACCCAGGATGTGGTGAAGGCTTCCAGTGCGAAGATCGGTGGCAGCCGTCATCTCGTCGAGCCAGGTCATCGCATCGGCGTGGGACAAGGACTTGGCGATCGCCACCAAGCGTCGGTACGTCGGCATGAGATCGCGGGCGCTTCGGTAGGGAACATCTCCGGCAGGCGTCGCCAGGCGGGTCGGCGGGCGCAGGGCGCGGAGCGTGGCGAACAGGCGATCCCACCAGAACTCGCGCGCCGAAGCGTCGGGATACGCCGTCGGGACGAAGAGGACGGCCGGGAGGCCGTGCCGCTCCAGGATGGGCCACGCCAACTCGGCGAAATCGCGATACGCATCGTCGAACGTGATGAGGACGGATCGCGACGGAAGCGACTGTCCGTCGCGTGCCGCGAGCAATTCGTTCGCCGTCACGGGATGGTAACGGCGGGCGATATGAGCCATCTGGTCGCCGAACGCCGCGGCGCTGGTGCTGATGAGAGCGGGGGAGAGATGACCGTCCAGCGAGGCGTCGCCGATGCGGTGATATGTCAGCACGCTCAGCCGGTCCGCTGCGGTGGGGAGCCGTTCGAGGAGGGATACGAATGCCGCCGCTGATCGTGAGCGGCCGAAACGGGAGATACCACTCCGGAGCATCAGCGTGCACCAGCGCCTTCGGCGGGAGCCTTCAGAGGGCGTGATGGACCCGTGTCGCGTCGGGCGACCCGGGCGAGCTTGGCCGCGGACGCGGCGAGGTCCGCGACGAATGGCATTGGATCGTGCCGCGACCAGACTGCGTCCACCTTTCGTCCCCGGAGCGACTTTCGCCATGCCCTCACGGTGAGGTCACCGGCTCGCCAATAGTGGAAGGCAGAGAGTGCGTCGTTGCGCAGATACATCCACTTCGCGTCGCCATATTTCTGGGTCCGTTCCGGTGGCAGATCGGTGCCGATGGCGTCGCAGTAGGCGGTCATGATCAGCTCGACTCCGCCGGCCTCAGCGATGGCAGAGCGACCGGTCGGCCGTCCGACGTTCGGCTCGATGACGTAATGACGGCCCGTACGAATGTCCCGTTTCATCTCGAGATAGGCGAGACCGTGGAAGCCGGCTTCGCTGAACAGCCGTTGCGTCGTCTCCAGCACGATGTCGTTGCGGACCTCCTCGCCAAGACAGCTCGTGCCCGTGCGCGGCGGCCACTGGCGCAGCTTGCGGGCAACGAATGTCGCCAATGGCCGGGCGTTGACGTCGAAGTACGCATTGCACGAGTAAAGCTCCGACTCAGGCCCGACGATCCATTCCTGCGCCGTAAGCGACTCCGCGTGGGGCGAGTAGATGTCGTAGATCTCTAGCAGAGCATCGGGATCGGGGGCCTCGAGGACCTTTGCCTTGGTAAAACTTTGCCACTGCGCGGACTTAATCCCGGGCTTGACCACGGCGGGGAACTGGAGGGCCGCCCCCGCCCGAAGCGCATCGGCGCGGCTCTTGAGCACGATGGTTCGTGGGATGGGATATCCGCGGTCCGCGGCCCATGCTTCGAATCGCGCCTTGTCGAGCAGTTGCAGGACGGTCTCCTCGTCGGCCAGTGGCACGTGGAACCACCGTCTCAGCTCATCGCGGCCGCGCGCAATGGTCGCCACCGCCGCATCGGTGCAGGGGAAGAGCACCGCCCGTTCGCGCAACTGCGGCCCGATGGCGCGGAGGCGGTCCATCAATGGCTCCCCGGAGGTGGGCGCGTACACCACTCGTCGAGTCGCTCGGCTGCGCGTGCTGAAGTGTCCCCGTTCCGATGCGATGCCGATGACTGGCACTCCACGCTGCCACAGGATGCGCGCAGTCTGCAGCCCCGTGATGCAGTCAAGCCCGACGATGAGCGCCGGCGGGGATGTCGGTGATGTCGCGTCAGCCCGTGCGGTCATCGCCCCTCGGGCACGATTCCGTCCTCGAGCTCGATGGTTTCCCGGGTCCCCACCAATTCGAAAACGTGATCGACGGTCGCGATGTGTGGGTCGACCACGGCGGCGTTTCGATGGTCGGCCATTGCCTGGAGCGTCTCCTCCATGGCCTTGACCGCGGCACGCATTGGCTGGTTGGCGAGGATCACCATCCGGAATCCCTTCGCCCCCAGGTCATCCGCGGTGAATGTCGGATACAGCGTGGGGACCGCAACGAGCGGCACCTTCCCCACGCCCGACCACTCAGCGAGAAATCCCTCAATCTCGGCAAGCGTCTTGTCGCGAGAGTGGATCAGGATCGCGTCGGCCCCGGCGTCCACGTAGGCGTCGGCCCGCTCACAGGCCGCCTCGACCCCATGACCGGCGATGAGCGCCTCGACCCGCGCGATGAGGACGAGGCCGTCGGGATCGATGGCAGCCTTGGCCGCCCGGAGGCGCCGCGCCTGCTCCGAAGTCTCCACAAGCTCGCGCCGTGAATCGCCCTCGTACAGGCTGTTTCGCTTTGGGAAGAGATTGTCCTCGATCGAGATACCCGCAATGCCGGCGCGCTCGTAGTCACGAACGGTCCGTATGACGTTGCTGAACCCACCGTATCCGTTGTCGCAGTCGGCGATGACCGGGAGCGTCGTCGCAGCGTCGATGCGGCGCGCCGCGTCGAGTGCCTCGGTCATGGTGATGATGTTCAGGTCCGGCACCGCGAATGTCATCGTCGAGATACCGAGCCCACTCACCCAGACGGCGTCGAAGCCGGCATTTTCGATCAGCTTGGCAGTCAGGGCATCGTGTGCACCGACTGTCAGGACCGGCGTGGTCGAGGCGAGCCCTTCGCGAAGCCGAGCACGCTTGACATCAGCGCGTATGGCGCGCGGGAGGGTCACTGTCATCGTCGAGGTCTCCTAGCGAAGCGTGGCGGGCGATAGGACGGTCGGGGCCGGGGCCCGTCGCTCGGTGTGGAATGCATCGATGACGCGAACCACCTCCCGACCGATCTCGCGTTGCGAGTCAAGGGTGGAAGCGCCAAGGTGGGGGGTCAGAGTCACGTTCGGCAGCTGCGCCAGCGGGGACACCTGGCCATCGTTTTCGTGCACGTGGACGTCGAGGCCGGCGCCTGCCAGCCGTCCGGCCTCGAGC
>JACCWY010000301.1 GCA_013697395.1 Chloroflexota bacterium
CCGTCGAGGAGCACGTGCGATGCGCCGGCCGCCACCCACGACTCGGCAGCACGGAGCGCATCGCGCACCGAGCTCGGAGCGTGCACGACCCCGATGACGAATGCCGGCCGGGGCTCCAGGGTCGCCAGCCAGCCGGGGGGACCATCGAGCCCGGCGAGCTGGATGCCGGATGCGCCGGTCCGTTGCAGCGCGGCGGCAACCTCCGAACGTGAGGGATCGCGAAAGACGAGGACCGGACGCGGGCCTGCAAGGCCGGCGACGAGCTCGGCCACTCGCTCCACGTCGACTGCACGCGGCGAGCCCGGTTCCAGCACGAAGCCGATCAGGTCGGCATCGGCGGCCACCGCTGCTCGCACACCGGCGGCGGTGCGCATGCCGCAGGCCTTGACGGCCCCGCGTGGTGGATGCGGCAGCGATGGTGCGGCCTTCCGCATCGGGGCGGCATCGACCAGGCGACGGACGGCAGCAGCGGGGTCCGCCTCGCGGAGCAGGCTGGTGCCGACGAGCACGGCGGCGGCCCCCGCCTCCGCCACACGCGCGACGTCGGCCGGCCCTCCGATGCCGCTCTCCGCGACGACGGTCGCTCCGCATTCGGCGGCGCGGGCGAGGAGCGCAAGCGAGGCCTCGGGGTCCACGGTCAGGGTGGCAAGGTCGCGCGCGTTGACGCCGATGAGCGTCGCGTCGGCGCCCAGGGCACGTTCGAGTTCGGCGGCGTCGTGGACCTCGACCAACGCATCCAGCCCGGCCTCACCCGCCGTCTCGATCAGGTCGCGCAGCGTGTCGTCGTCGAGAGCGCGCACGACCAGGAGGACCGCATCCGCGCCGAGGGCCCGAGCCTGCCACACGGCGTAGCGGTCGACCGCGAAGTCCTTTCGCAATACGGGCGTGCCCGCCCGCGCCGCGGCGACGAGATCGTCGTCGCTGCCGCCGAACCTCGTCGGCTCGGTGAGGATGGAGACGGCTGCCGCGCCGGCGTCGACGTATCCCCGCACGAGGCCGGCGACCGCGGCCGGACCCGGGCCCACGGCCTCGAACGCGCCCTCCGAGGGCGACGCCCGTTTCGCTTCCGCGATGACCGAGACCCGGTTCGCCGCGCGGAGGATTGCCTCGAACCGGCGGGCGCTCGCCATGCGCGCCACCTCGCGCCGCAGCTCCGCCAGCGGGACGACTCGCGCGTCTGCTCGCGATCGGCGCCGCGCCGCGTCCAGGAGCGAGTCGAGCAGCGTCGCCGTCATCCGATCGCCGCGTCGACGTGCCGGACGGATGCGTTCACCACCTCGGCCGCCGCCCCGGAGTCGATCGACTCCGCGGCCAGCCCGATTCCCTGGGCAACGTCGGTCGCTCGGCCGGCCACGAAGAGCGCGGCGCCGGCATTTAGGAGGACCACGTCGCGTGCCGCTCCGGGCTCGCCGCCGAGCACGCTGATCGCGATCGCGCTGTTGAGCTGGGCGTCGCCGCCGGCGAAGGCGCTCCGTGGTGCCCGCCGCAGCCCGAGGCCGGCCGGATCGATCTCGAGCTCCTTCACCACGAGGCCCTCGACGAGCAGCGCCCGGCCGGGTCCGGACAGCGACAGCTCGTCCAGTCCGTCGGCGGAGTGCACGACCAGGGCACGATCGGTGTCGAGCCGTGCCAGCGCACCGGCCATGAGTGGCAGCAGCCGCTCCTCCGCCACGCCAAGGAGCTGGCGGCGAACGCCCGCCGGCGAGCTGATCGGCCCGAGCAGGTTGAACGCCGTTCGCATCGGGAGCTCGCGCCGGATGGGCATCGCGTGCTTCATGGCGGGGTGGTAGGAGGGCGCGAAGATGAAGCCGAAGCCGATCTCGGCGATGCGGCGCCGCACCGCGTCCGGACCTGGGTCGAGCGCGATCCCGAGCGCCTCGACCACGTCGGCCGACCCGCACCGGCTGGTGACGGCCCGGTTGCCATGCTTGGCGACCGGCACTCCGGCGCCGGCGACCACGAAGGCGGCCAGGGTCGAGATGTTGAAGGTGCCCGCGCCGTCGGCCCCGGTGCCGCACAGGTCGACCGCGCCGTCGGGTGCCGTCACCGGCACCGCTCGGGCGCGCATCACGCGTGCGAAGGCAGCCAGCTCCTCCGGCGTCTCGCCGCGCACCCGCAGCATGGCCAGCAGCGCCGCGACCTGTGTCGAGGGCGCCGCGCCGTCCATGAGCTCGTCCATCGCCGCCTCGGCCAGCGGCGCCGGCAGCTCGGCGCCGGACGCCACCAGCTCGACCGCCGCTCGCACGGCCGGTCGGTGTTCGTCGGCGTCGCTGTTCGTCGGGCCCATCGGTCCTTCCATGTCGGGCATGCGCAACGCCTCCATCTCGAGAGACGGAGG
>JACCWY010000312.1 GCA_013697395.1 Chloroflexota bacterium
AGGGTGCGCCGCGCGCGGGCAACGATGCGAACCTGCCAGGTCTCCTCCGGCGCGGAGCGCATCGCCGCGGCGACCTCGGCGCGCAGGCCGTCGACGTCGAGCCAGGCGGGATCAGGATCGTCGTCGACCTCGAGCGTCAACGTGCGTCCGTCGACCCGGTAGCCGTTCCAGGCGTGGTCGAACACCTCACGGCCGTGGAAGCGCCGAAACAGGTCGTCCACCTCGTCGCCGCGGAGTGAGGCCTCGAACAGGATCGGCTCCTTGCGCTCGAGCTCCTGGGTCATCACCTGCGAGCCGTCGGGCAGCTCGAGGGCGACGGACTCCCAGTCCCCGGGGATTGGCAGCTCGACCTCCACCAGGCCGGTCCGTGCCGCCGGGGATGGGTTGACGATGGTGACAGCGCCACGTGGGACCCCGGCGGCCAGCGTCGCGACCGCGCGTCGTGCGAGCGAGGTGGCAACCTGCTCGGCCTCGGCGAAGCGGACGAGCACCTGGTCGACCACCGGGTCGATGCTGCAGCCGCAGATCGAGTCGTGCGCCGAGTTCTGGATCACCCTGCCCCAGGCCATGTCCAGGAATGCCGCCGGCCATGCATCGGTGGCGACGTGGAGGGCGGTGAGCGGCTCGGCGTATCGCTCCAGCAGCGTTTCGGCGCGGCCGGCCGCCTGCTTGATGTCGATACGGGCGCTCGCCACGCCCATGAGCACGTTGGCACGGGCGCCGGAGCGCATCTCTCCGCGCCAGCAGGGGTCGTCGTCGGTCAGCGCCGGTGCGGCGTCCAGGTACTGCTGCAGGGTGCTGATCCGGAGCTCGCTCGAGTTGTGCGCCTCGTTCAGGCGGCTGACGAGCGCCGCCAGCTCCGGCTCGGGCGCGGTGTGGTCGGTGCCGAACATGGCCAGGATGGGGTCCTCGCCGAACCACGGGCGCGCCCACTCGACGAGGCGCTGGGCCGAGGCGTCGAGCCGTTCCGGCGCGGCGAACATGCCGGCCGCGTTTCCATAGCCGGCGGGCAGGTACTCGGCCCGCACCCAGGAGCCGTCGGGCGATTCCCAGCGGAATGCGTGGTGGTCGATCGCCGCGGGGATGCCACGCCACACGACGGCATCGGACAGGCCGGCACGGCGCAGGATCTGCGGCATCTGGGCGACGTGACCGAACATGTCGGGCAGGTAGCCCACCCGCATCGGCTCGCCGAAATCGGCCGCACGATCCCAGCCGGCCTCCAGGTTGCGGACGAGCGTCTCGCCCGACACCAGGAACTCGTCCATGAGGATCTGCCACGGGCCGATCGCCAGCCGTCCGCTGCGGACGTGCCCGGCGATGCGCTCCGCCTGGTCCGGTCGGATCTCCAGGTAGTCGTCGACGGTGGCCAGCTGGCCGTCGAGCGTGAAGGCGAAGTCCGGCTCGGCCTCGAGCATCTCCAGCACGCGGTCGACGAGGTCGACCAGCTGCATCCGGAAGCTCTGGAAGGGCCGATACCACTCGCGGTCCCAATGCGTGTGCGGGACGAGGTGGATGGTTGTCCGGCGGCCGGATGGGTCGGTCGTCATTGCCTCTGAGCCTACCCGGTCTCGCGGTGGCGGCGCTTACGACGAATGACGTAGGGCCTCGGTATCAGCTAAGCAATGAGCTCAGGCCGGACGGCGCGCCGCCAGGCTTCGGCGCGACGCCTCTGTGCCTGCGCGGCACAGACCGGACATCGCCGCGGCCGTTCTCCTTGCCGTGTGCCGGCTCGGCACGTAACGGCCAGGGACGAGCCAATCCCGGCTGAAACGGCTGCTCATCCTGGCCGCCGTGTGCGTGGACGGCACAACCGCGCCGCCCACGGGGTGCCACCGTGCTCCTCGGTGGCCGGGGGCGGCACATCGCTGGATCGCGGCGCCGCGACCTCGATCTCGGCAAGGATCGGATAGTGGTCGCTCAGATCGCCCGACTCGCGCAGCACGCGGCAACCCTCGACCGAGGCTCCCCGCGCCAGCACGTGGTCGATCCGCATGCCGTCGTCGGTCGAGATCCGCGCCGGGTCGCGCGGTGGCTCGCGGAACCCATCGGTCCAGTCGGCGAAGGGGGTGAGCTCGGCGGCGTCGATCGCCGCATTGAGGTCGCCGAGCAGGAGGGCAGGAGCGGCGGAGCCGAAGGCCGCAACCGTCGCTTCGGCCTGGAGCAGCCGCTCACCCGAGCCGATGTTGCTGAAGTGCGCGGTGCCGGCGGTCAGGCCGGCGATCTCGACCAGGAGCAGGCAGCGCGGCTCGCGGATGTGGTCGGGCGCATCGGCGTACCGGATGCCGGCGGCCGGGTGGTCGACGCCGGGTGGCTCGACGAACGTAGCGGCGGGGGCCGCGGGCAGGGCGACCGTGCGGGCGCCGGTGACCGGCACCCGGGAGAGGAGCGCGTTCCCGAAGCAGCCGACGCCGGCGCGGGCTCCGCGCTCGATCACCTCGAACGTGCGGACGGCGCCGTAACTGACCTCCATCCCGAGCTGGCGGCCGAGGTCGCCGGCGTTGTCGACCAGCTCGCCGTCCCGGCTCAGCAGCGCGACTTCTTGGAGCGCAACGACATCGGCGTCGAGCCCGGCAATTAACGAACCGATCGCCCGAAGGCGATCGGCATCGATGCGGCTCCACCATCGGTCCGGGAATGGCCCCGGCCCGATGGTGGCGCGGATATTCCAGCTGGCGACACGGATGGATTGCATGCGGCGATCATGATGATGCCGCCGAGCCGCTTCACGTAGGCTTTGCGCCGATGAGCACCGATTGGCGCACCTCGCCACAGGTGGGCGAGCGCGTCGAGGATCTCCTGGTGCGGATGACGCTGGAGGAGAAGGTCGACCTCGTCACCGGCGACCAGGACTTCACCTACGCGTTCTACAACGCGCCGATCGAGCGCCTCGGCATCCCGGCGCTGACGATGGCCGACGGGCCGGCCGGCGCACGAGTGAACGACCCATCGGTCAACGGCGGGCGGAACACTGCCCTGCCGGCGCCGATCGCGCTGGCAGCGACGTGGGATCCAGCGCTCGCGCGGCGATATGGCGACGTACTCGGCTCCGAGGCGTTCGGGACCGGCCACAACGTGATGCTGGCGCCGGCGGTCGACATCGCGCGTGCTCCCCGCGGCGGTTCGGCGAGGACCCGCTGCTGCAGGCGCGGATGGTCGCCCCCGAGATCCAGGGCATCCAGGCTCATCCGGTGCAGGCCACGATCAAGCACGTCGTCGCCAACAACCAGGAGCACCGGCGCTTCACGATCGACGTCCAGGTGGACGAGCGGACGCTCCACGAGACCTACCTGCCGCCGTTCGAGGCCGCGATCCGCGAGGGCGGTGTCGCTGCGGCGATGGCGTCCTTCAACCGCGTGAACGGTACATATGCTTCCGAGCACGCTGGACTCCTGACCGGCGTGCTGCGCGACGAGCTCGGCTTCCGCGGGTGGGTGATGAGCGACTACGACGCCACGTGGAGCACGGCCGGCGCGGCGAACGCGGGGCTCGACCAGGAGCAACCTGCCGCGCGTTTCTGGGGTCCGCGTCTCGCGGGGGCCGTGACGGGCGGCGAGGTCCATCCCGCGACGCTCGACGAGATGGTCCGGCGCATGCTGCGGCCGATGATTGGCCTCGGCCTCGTCGAGCGCCCGGTCGAGATCGGTCCCGTCCGCGCCGAGGCTCACGCGCAGACGGCGCGAGAGATCGCCGAGCAGGGGATCGTGCTGCTCAAGAACACGGACGATCTGCTGCCGCTCGGCCCCGAGGTGAGGTCAATCGCCGTCATCGGTCCGGAGGCCGACAATGTCTCGGCCGCCGGCGGCGGCAGCGGCTTCGTGCGAGCGTTGCACGAGGTGAGCCCGCTCGACGGCATCCGCCGCCGCGCCGGTGCGGGTGTGCGCGTGGTCCACGCGCCCGGGACCGATCCGCTCTCGGCTGCGAGCCTCCTGCCGGGCCCGCCCGCGATCCCATCGGCCTACCTTTCCCCGCCCGCTGGGGAGGGGACCGGTCTCCGGGCCGAGTACTGGTCCAACCCGCGCTTCGAGGGCGAGCCCCTGCTGACCCGCACCGATCCGCAGGTGGCCGTCAACCTCGGCTTCTTCAACATCCCGGTGTTCAATGCCATCTCGCCCAGCCTGCCGGCCACGCCGACGGAGCTCAACGGCCGCATCTCCGTCCGCTGGAGCGGCACGCTCGCGGCCGATGCGACCGGGACCCATCGCCTGTCGCTCACCAGCCTCGGTTCGGCAAGCCTCTCGCTCGATGGTGTGTCGATCCTGCGCATCCCCGGCGACGGGCTCGATGGCCCACCCGTCGACCACGATGCGTTCCCACCCGTTCCGCCGCTGGTCCCCGCCGAAGGACCGCGGATCGAGACGGTCGAGGTTGAGCTCGTGGCCGGCGTGTCCCGCGCGATCGAGGTCGAGTACGCGGCGGACTCATCCGAGCAGAACGACCAGATCGGTGCCCAGCTGCGGCTGGGCTGGGACCCACCGTCGGGAAGCGTCCCACCCCTCGTCCGAGATGCCGCCGCGCTGGCCGCGGACTGCGACGTGGCGGTGGTGGTTGCTCCCACCTACGAGAGCGAGATGATGGATCGGCCCGGTCTCGACCTTCCGAACCAGCAGGATCTCCTCATCCGACAGGTGGCGGCGGCGAACCCACGTACGGTCGTCGTCCTGATGAGCGGTGGTCCGGTCGCGACGGCCCCGTGGGACGCGTCGGTCCCGGCTCTGCTGGAGGCGTGGTACGCCGGCCAGGAGCAGGGCGACGCCATCGCCCGCGTCCTCTTCGGAGACGTGAATCCCTCCGCCCGGCTCCCGCTCACCTTCCCCGAGGATGAGCTCCACAGCCCCATTGACTCGCCGGAGCAGTATCCGGGCGTCGACGGCGTGGTCCGCTACGCGGAGGGCATCTTTGTCGGCTATCGCGGCTACGACGAGCGTGGCATCGAGCCGAGGTTCGCATTTGGCCATGGCCTGTCGTACAGCTCGTTCGCGTATGACGGGCTCGAGCTCCGGGCCCAGTCGATCGACGAGCGCCCTTCGTTCGATCCGAACGCGGCCGTCATCGAGGTCAGCTTCGAACTGACGAATACCGGGCAACGCGCCGGCACCGAGGTCGCGCAGGTCTACCTCGGGCCGCTGCCCGCCGAGGTGGCGACTCCGCGTCGCACGCTCGCCGGCTGGGCGCGCGTGGCGTTGGCACCCGGCGAGCGCCGTCGCGCCAGCGTGGCCGTTCCGCGCCGCAGCCTCGAATGGTGGGACGTCGCCGCCGGCGGCTGGAGTCTCGCACGCGGCCCCATCGAGGTCATGGTCGGAGCCTCGTCGCGCGACATCCGCCTCAGCGGGCGAACCACCGTCTGACTCCGAGGGAGATGCAGCGAGCGGCGGGGCTTGCCGCGCCGCCGCTCAACGGGTCAGGACCAGGTCCTACTTGACGGAGCCTGCCAGAAGACCCTGCACGAAGAAGCGCTGGAGGCTGAAGAAGACGGCCAGCGGCACGACCATGACCAGGAACGAGGCGGCTGCCAGGATGTGCCACTCCGCTCCGTAGGTGCCGAGCAGTGAGCCGATCTGGGTCGTCATCGGTTGCCCGCCCGGACGCGGCGCGAAGACGAGTGCGATGAGGAGATCGTTCCACACCCACAGGAACTGGAAGATCGCGTAGCTTGCCAGGGCCGGCACCGACAGCGGCAGGACGATCTGCCGGAAGATGCCCACGTTCGTCGCACCGTCGATGCGCGCGGCCTCGATCAGGTCCTTCGGCAGCGTGATGAAGAAATTCCGCAGCAGGAAGATCCCGAACGGCAGCGCAAACGTGGTGTGCGTGATCCAGATCGGCAGGAAGCTGCCGATCAGGCCCAGGTCCCTGTAGATCTCACCGAGGGGAAGCAGGACCATCTGGATCGGCACGAGCAGCAGTGCAATGACCGCCAGGAACAGTGTGTCCCGGAATGGAAACTTGATCCACGCGAAGGCGAACGCGGCCATCGAGGCGAGGAGCAGCGGCAGGATGGTGGATGGGATCGTGATCTGGATCGTGTTCAGGAATGCCTGGAGCATGGTCTGCGCGGCGAGATCGGCGCCGAGCACCAATTCATAGTTCTCGAGCGTCAGGTCGACGTTGCCGCCGAAGATCGTCCACCAGCCGCTGTTCTGGATGTCACTCCTGGGCCGGAACGATGTGACCAGCAGGCCGACCGTGGGAAGGAGCCAGATGAGGCCCACGACACCGAGCGCGACATGGACCGGCGCGTGGCCGAGAAGGCGGCTGAGCTTTTCGGCGGGCGTTCGCGCCGGGGCGCGGACGGTGGTGTCGGCCAGCGGCGCGGTCATTGCGTCACCCGCTCGGCCGTGAAGCGCCGCACGTTGAAGATCATCACCGGGATGAGAATGATGAGCATGATCACCGCGATGGCCGCTCCATAGTCGAAGTTCCGGGCTGGAAGCGCTTCCTGGTACATGCTGAAGGCGATCACCCGGCTGGAGTTCGCCGGCCCACCCTGCGTCATGGTGTAGATCAGGTCGAACAGCTTGATGACGTTGATCACGAGCGTGACCGCCACCACCGAGATCGGCAGCGACAGCATCGGGACGATGATGCGTCGGAAGACCTGGCCCTCGGTTGCGCCATCGACCCGGGCAGCCTCGAGGATCTCGGTGCTGATCCCCTTCAACGCGGCCGAGAGAATGACCGTCACGAAGCCGACGGATCCCCAGATGCCGGCGATGATCAGCGCCGTGTTGACCCAGGTCTGGCTGCCGAGCCACGAGACGGGACCGACGTTGGCCACGCCGAGCACCGCGTTGAGGAGGCCCGTGTTCTCCTCGGGGGCATAGACAAATCGCCAGATGACGCCGAGCGCGACCGCGGCGATGGCCTGTGGGATGAAGACGATGGCCTTGATGTGAGCCTCGTAGCGAACCCTGGTGGCCATGACGGCCACGAGGAGCCCGATCACGATGGTCCCGCTGACGTAGAAGACGACCCACAGCAGGTTGTTGAAGAGCGCGCCCCTCGGCGGAAACGTGCCGAGGTCAAGGAACTTGGGATCCGCGGTCAGCAGCCGCACGTAGTTGTCGATCCCAGGCTCGAAGCTCAGGATGATCGTGCTGACCACCGGGTAGAGCATGAACACGACCAGGAGGAAGATCGCCGGCACCACGAAGAGGCTCGCGGCGATGCTCCAGCCACCGAACATGCCCGGCCCACGGCGCTCAACGCGCTCCGCGCCTGCCGTCGCTGCGGTCATCGACTCCTACTCCCACTGCAAGAGTTGACCGGAGCGGCTCCCCCGGGGAGGAGCCGCTCCGTAGATTTCGGGGCTTAGCTTCCCGCCTCCGCCCACGCGGCATCCGCCTCGGCCTGGAACGTTTCCAGCTGTGAGTCCAGGATGCTCGGGTCGTCGAAGATCGCCTGGAGCGAGGCACCGAGATCGGTCCCTGCAGCCAGGAGGTCCGCGCCGTCGTAGCGGGCAATCCCCGCGCCGTAGACGTGCTCGGCCTCCGCCTGCGCTCGCTCGTCCGGATAGTCACCGGCCTCGACACCAGCGAACGGAGTGATGATCGTTCCACCGGCGACCCAGGCGGCCGCCCCCTCGGGGCTGGCGAGGAACTGCATGAACTCCGCCACGCCCGGCTCGTTGGTGAAGGCGCCCATCACGTCGCCGCCGATGGTGATCGCATCCTCGTCGCCGTCGCCGACCGACGGGAACGGGAAGAATCCGATCGTCTCGTTCCACACGAGGTCGGGGTTGACGTCGCCGACGGCGATGCCGCCCACGAATCCGCCCTCGTAGTACATCTGCGCCTCGGCGTCGGGGCTGAAGACCAGGCCGATGCCATCGGTGAAGGTCGTCGCGAGCGCGCCCTCCTTGCCACCGGCGATGTTCTCGTCGGTCAGCAGCTCGAGCATGGTGTTGATGGCCTCACTGACCGAGGGATCGGTCCAGTTGCCCTCCGGGCTGAACAGGGCGTCGTACGCTTCGACGCCGGCCTGCCGGATGTAGATGCTCTCGAACCAGTCCGTCAGGGTCCAGCTGTCGCCGGCGCCGAGCGCCAGGGCCGTGCCTCCGTCCGCGGTGATCTGCTCGGCCAGGGCGATGAAGTCGTCGTAGGTCTCCGGCGGCTCGTAGCCGCCTTCCGCGAACAGGTCAGGGCGATACCAGACGGTGCTCTTCGAGTTGAGCTTGACCATGAGCGCGTACGCCGTGCCGTCCACCGCGCCGGTGGCCAGGCCGGTTTCGGCCAGGTTCTCGGCATAGGCCTCCTGGAGGAAGGCGTCGTCGATTCCGAGATCCGCGAGCGGGATGATCAGGTCGTCTGCCGCGAAGCTGCGCAGGAAGCCGACTCCCGGGATGATCGCGACGTCGGGCGGATCGCCCTGCGCGACGCGGTTATTGAGGACCGTGTTGTAATCCTGGCGGACCGAGGTGTACTCGACCTCGACGCCCGATGCCTCGGTGAACGCGTCGAGCACGGCCTGGAAGGCTTCAGCCTCGGCGCCGCCCCACAGCGAGGTCACCTCGATGCTGCCACCCTCGCCACCGCCGCCGCCACTGGCGCCGGGGCTGCTTCCACCGCCGCCATCGCCGTCACCGTCCCCGGTGTTGCCGGCGGGACATGCGGTCAGCACCAGCATGGCGACCATGAATGGTGCTACCAAACGAAACTTGGACATCCGTTTCCTCCACCTGTGTCAATGATGCGCGGCCGTGCCACGCACCTGAGCGTTCGATCGGGGACTGGCGGTCACAGTGCCGCCCGTTCCCCTCGGGACGAGATCCCTTCCTTTGCGTATTGGTACGGGCGGCGTTGCGCCCAGGTTCGAATGGGCGCCGTCAGCCCGCGAGGGTCTTCTCCGACTCCGGGTCGAAGATGTGCAGCTTGTCCATGGGCACCGCGAGCTGGACCTGGTCGCCGACGGCGACCTTGCGATCCGACGGCAGCAGGGCCACGATCTCGTTGCCCTCCGCCTGCGCGTGGATGAGCTCCTCGTTGCCGAGGTACTCGACGACGTCGACCTTGGCCGGGAAGCGCACGGCGCTGCTCTCCTGGCCGTTTGCGATCTCGATGTGCTCGGGCCGGAAGCCGATCAGCACGTCGGCGCCGTCCGGCCGCGTCTCGGCGGCCCGCGCGGGCTCGCCGCTGAGCTCCAGCTTGGCACTGCCGAGCATCAGGTCCTTGCCCTCCGCCTTCGCGGTGGCGAAGTTCATGGACGGCGAGCCGATGAAGCCGGCGACGAAGATGTTGACCGGATGGTCGTACAGGTCCTGGGGAGAGCCGACCTGCTGCAGCAGGCCGTCCTTCATGACCGCGATGCGATCACCCATCGTCATGGCCTCGACCTGGTCGTGCGTGACGTACACGGTCGTGGTCTCGAGGCGCTGGTGGAGCCGTGCGATCTCGGCTCGTGTCTGTACCCGCAGCTTCGCGTCGAGGTTGCTGAGTGGCTCGTCCATGAGGAAGACGGATGGCTCGCGCACGATCGCTCGCCCAAGCGCAACGCGCTGGCGCTGCCCACCCGAGAGTGCCTTTGGCTTGCGCTCGAGGAAGCGCTCGAGGCCCAGGATCGCCGCGCCCTCCTTGACCCGCCGATCGATCTCGTCCTTCTTGAGCTTGCGCAGCTTCAAGCCGAAGGCGAGGTTGTCGTAGACGGTCATGTGCGGGTACAGCGCATAGCTCTGGAAGACCATCGCGATGTCGCGATCCTTCGGCGCCACGTTGTTGACCACCCGGTCGCCGATGAGGAGGCGCCCGTCGCTGATGTCCTCGAGGCCGGCGACACAGCGCAGCGCCGTGGTCTTCCCGCAGCCCGAGGGTCCGACAAGGACGAGGAACTCGCCGTCCTTGATTTCGAGGTTCAGGTCATTGACGGCGATGACGTCCTCGCCGTACCGCTTGTACATGTGGTCGAACGTGACGGTCGCCATCGAACAATTCGCTCCTATCGATCAACGGCAGGCCGCGATCGGCCTGGTGGCCCCTGCTCGGGATAGGCATCATAGTACGGTGCGCAACCCACACCACACTCGACCATACCATCCATGCAACCAATACTCCGCGCGCTGCGCTGGCTGGCCGCCCGGCTCGCCGGCCTCTTCATCCTCATCACAGTCCTCCGCCGCGTGAGCGATGCCTGGCGGGAACGACGCCAGGAGGCACGGAGCGACCGCGGCGTGCTCCCCTCGCTGTACGACCGTTATCCCTCCGCCGGGTCGGCGCCGCGCCGTCGCGCCGGGCTTCAGGCCGTTGACCTCGACCGGATCGTCGGCACGATGCGTCACCCCTCCCAGAACACGGGCGACTTCCTGCCGCTTCCTCACCTGCGTGGTACGAACTGGCTCGGCCGCTGGCAGCGGATCACGCGTGCCATGGACCGTCTCGCCAGGCTCCCACCCATCGACCTCGTGCAGGTCGGGGACGAGTACTACGTCGCGGACGGGCACAATCGCGTGGCGGCGGCGCGGCAGGCGGGCGCGCTGGAGATCGACGCCGACGTCACCCAGCTCCTCGTGCCGGGCGTCAACCGGCAGGGCCAGGCGACGCTCGACGCGGGATCCCTGATCGGTGCCGCCGAGGTGCGGCAGGCCGCCGCGGGCCGGCAGTCGCGCACCGTCGAGCAGCCGAGCGCAACCGATACGTACTCGCGCCGCGACCTCCTCAGCGACATGCCGCACGACGAATGACCGATCGCCTGACGCTGCGCTGGCCCGACCCGGCTCCCTTCGTCGCGCGTGGCGGATGCCCGATCCGGATCCTCGCGGTCTCGGACGAGCCAGACCCGACCCTCGACTCGGCCGCCACCCGCCAGCGAATCGGAACGGTCGACCTCGTCATCGGTGCCGGTGACCTCGAGCCCGACTACCTCTCGTTCGTCACCGATGCCTTCGACGCGCCGCTGCGATACATCCGCGGCAACCACGACGTCGGATCCGCCTGGAGCGCCACCCGCCGATCGCTCCTGCCCGAGCCGATGCACGACGGCCGCGTCGTCGAGGAGGCGGGGCTGCGCCTGCTCGGCTTCTCCGGCTCGCCGGTGTACAACGACCGGGGCATGCAGGTCTCTGCGCTCGGCATGTGGGCGAAGGTCCTTCGCAGCTCCAGTGCCGCGCAGCGCGCAATGCCGGTTCTCGTGGTGAGCCATGCTCCGCCGCGAGACATGAACGATGACGACGACCGCGCGCACCGCGGCTTCACGGCGTTCCGCTGGCTGGTCGGCCGCCTCGCGCCTCCCCTCTGGCTGCACGGCCACACCGCGCTCGTGCGGCGCGGCATCGACGATCGCTGTGCGAGGCACGACGGGACGCTCTTCTACAACTGCACCGGCGCGACCCTGATCGAGCTGCATCCCGTCGACGCGGATGGATGAGCCGGTCCCGCTCCGGCGCGCCGCCGTTGGCTGCCTGCTCGTGGCGCTCACCGTCGTCGCGCTGGCGCTCATCGTGCGGCCGGCGATCTTCAGCCTGGCACCGCCGCGGGACGACGGCGCCGTCATCGCCGCAACCGCAACGGAGGTGGCTGCCGGCCCCATCACCCGCGACCTCGTCCTCAGCCGCTCCCATGGCTGGTCGGGGGAGCGCGATGCCGGCGACGGGCGGGTGCAGGTCGTCGCCATCCTCGCTCCGTCGTCGTCCTTCGGCAGCGTCTCGGCCGTCAACGCCGCATCGCCAGGGCGGCTCGACTGCCCCGTCGAGGCCGTGGCGGATCGGCTCGCGGACTGCGACGGACGCGCGTGGACGTTCGATGGCTTCCCGATCGATCCCGCCGACCCTCCGCTCGAGCGCATCGCCGTCGAGGTCGTCTCCGGCTCGGTCGTCCTCGACATGACCGGCCCGGTCACGGAATGATGCACGCCCACCGGGCACACGGCATGCACGTCCGGCGCGAAGGGCCGTCAGCGGCGCCCATGAGAAGGAGGACCAATGCCTGAGCTCGGCATCTTCGGCTGGATCATCATCGGCCTCATCGCCGGCGCCATCGCGGGCGCGCTCGTCCCGGGACGGCAGCGCTATGGCTGTATCGGCACCATGCTGGTCGGCATCATCGGCGGCCTGCTGGGAGGCTTCCTGTGGGAGAACGTCCTCGGCATGGGGGAGGCATCCGGGTGGCTCGGTGCGATCGTGGTGGCGACGCTCGGGTCGCTGATCGTCATCTTCCTGCTGCGCAGCCTCGGCGGGAACCGCGACTGACTCCGGCGCGATCCGGTTGACCACGCAGTCCCCATCGGCGACGATACCGGCCCGTCCGGTCGTCCACGGACGGTTCGTGGTGGCCTTAGCTCAACTGGCAGAGCATCGGATTGTGGCTTCGCACGACGTATAGCGCTGTGCTTCGAGCGTGGACGGCCGAGCATATTGGGCCGAATCCGAAGCTCTATCCGAGCTGACGCACTAGGCGGTATCCGCCCTCCTCGTGCGCCGTTCTTTCCGGATTGCTCGGGCCTTGGCTGACGCCATCGCTAGCCGGACAAAGTGCGCGTGGCGCGCTTGCCCGCCAGCCGGGTACCTGCGCACCCGGCCAGCTAGAGGATTCCTGGAACACATCGCATGTCGACCCGACGACATACGATCGCACCCGAGCCGCGTCGTCGGGCGACGCGGTCAGGCCCGCCATAATGCGGTCGCGAATCGGAACAACCCGCTCGGACCAAGCGACTGCAGCGCGCTCCACTGCGACGATGTCTGCTGAACCTGCTCGGGCGGCATCATCAAGCAGGCGCATGGCGGCATCGTCAGAGTCGGTTCTAAGTATCCGCTTCACGGCCTCGATGGCCTCGTCCGAGTATCGGGCGGCGCGTTGTGCCTGCTGGCACCCGATCGGGCGGAGGCCAGTCCACCCGGCGTCGCTGTTGTCGACGACAAACAGGTTCCCGCCGGTGGTATCCGTCGGCACTGCGTCGGGCTCCTTCGGTACGGTGGGAGTTCCTAGGATGTCAGGGGATGCTACGCCCCTAACGATCGGGCGGGCACCTTTGGGTCGCCGATCGACGCGCGCGCCTGGCCCAGCACGGGACCGGGGGCCCAAGGCGCCGTGCCTGGCGACGCCGACCGTCGCCGAGGGTCCATGGTTCAGATCTCATAACTGCCCGAGATGTTGATCTGGTCGCCGTTCGCCCACGTCATCGGCACGGTGTTGCTCACCACATTGCCGCCCTCGGGGATGATCTGGAATGCCACGCCGATCTTGTTGTCGGTGCCGCTGTCGAGGATGTGGCAGGCCATGAGCTGGATGCCCTGGCTAGCGGCCGTGAACGGCAGGGCAAAGAAGAAGTTGCCCGTTCCGAACGTTGTGGCGGACCCCGCGCTGAACGCCATGTGGATGAGGCAGGTGTTCGCGTCGAGCAGCTTGTACCGCCCGCTGAGCGAGCCGTTGCCGAGCGACGGCGCAGTGCCCGAGCAGGTCCACGTCGGGGTGTAGGACGTCCATGCGCCGAGGGCGGACCCCGGCGGGATCGCCCAAACGCGGTCGCCTCGCAGGAACTTCGAGCCATCCGCGGTCCCGGTCCCTAGGTAGGCGGTCGGGACGAGGATGCCAGAGTCGAGCGGCGCGTAGCCGTTGGCGACGCCCTTCTCGGCCGTGATACGGACCTGCCGCGCGCCCACCGCACCGATGCGCTCGACCCCGACACGATGGCGACCCTCGCGGCCCGCTATGGCGCGCAGGTCGACTTCGAGCGCACGTTCCCGATCGTCGAGCGGCATGGGCTGAAGTTCTAGACCTTCGCGAGGCGCGCGGATATCTCCCGGTTCCCGTCCGGGCTCGGGCGAGGCCTGTGATCGCCCACCGGTCTCACCCCGTCGTTACTTGGTCCCGCAGCCGCAGCAGTGATGCTCGCAGCAGCAGTCGTCACAGCGCAGTGGCATGCTGGTCCTCCTCCTTTCCCAGTCCGATCAGGATCGGTGGCCTCGTGCCAGCCTCGAGCTCGTCGGTCAGATGGGCCATGTGTCGGTCGAGGTAGCGCATCTCATCGATCCGGCGCGCGAGCTGTCGCCGCTTCTCCGAGAGCAGCGAGCGCAACTCGTCGGAGACCTCGTCGCAGCGCCCGGCGGCGCACATCGTCGCCAGCTCCGCCGCGGGCTCGAGCGGAATGTCCAGCTGGCGCAGGCCGATCAGCAGGCGCAGGCGCTCCGCGTCGGCCTCGCTATAGTCGCGGTACCGGTTCGCCGCCCGCGACGGCGACGGCAGGATTCCGCGCCGCTCGCAGAAGCGGATGGCGTGCGGCGTAACGCCGAGCCGGTCGGCAAGGGCCTTGATGCGCATGGCCTCACCCTAGACCTTAGAGCCGCTCGAATGTCAAGCCATGGGCTAGGCGAAGCTCCCTCGGCTGCGTGCTTGCACGTCTCCGTCTCCCGCATGCGGGACCCTACGTCGTGGACGATGGACCGGACGCGCCTTTAGCCGATGGGATGACATGGCAGATGCCCGAGGGATCGCAGTCACGCGGGAGCAGCGTCGCGGCTCGCGTCCGAAGGCCCGCCAGATCGCGCTCCAGTCGACGCAGCTCGGCGATCCTCGCCCTGACCTCCGCATGCCGGTGCTCGATGAGGTCGCTCACGACCCGGCAGGGCGCTTCGCCAGCGTCACGCACGCCGATGACCTGGCGGACCTCGGCCAGGGTCAGGCCCACCGCATGGGCCGCCCGGATGAAGCTCAGGCGATCAATGGCGTCATCGGCATACGTCCGATACCCGGAATCCGTGCGGTCCGGCGCCGGGAGCAGCCCGAGCTGCTCGTAGTAGCGCAGCGCCGTCGGTGCCAAGCCGCTCCGTCGTGCCAGCTCTCCGATTCGCATGTCCCCATCATAGGGGCTTGACATTCGAGTGCACTGGAAGGTCTAGCCTGACATCGCCGGTTGTAAACCGACCCACGTCGGACCGAGCGAGGACCACAGAGGACAACAACCCGTGGAGACAGCGACGACCTCACGCCGGTGGTGCCGCCAGACGGTCGCGACGGGCAACTCATCGGCACCGGCACCGGGGATGTCCGCGGCGAGCTGCTGCATGGGAAGCTGCGGTGGTCGTTCTACGCCGCCGACTGCGCGTATCTCGCGGTGCGAGCGGGATTCAGCCAACCGGTGGACGAGCTGTGCCGGACCCATCCCGGCGGGGAGATCCACACCGATGACGGCGCCGTGATTCGCTGGGATGCCACGGGCTTCGGGCTGCGCGGCACCGATCGGTCGCAACCTCACGGCTGGCGCATGGCCTCGGCCTTGGTCTTCGACACGGACGACACCCGCTACGCGTGGCTCAACCGCGCCATGGCGGTGTGGCTCGGCGAGTTCGACGAGCGCATCGGGGTCGCCCGCTACACGGCCTGGGTCGCCGCCGGCGACGTCCCGGCCGCCCTTCGGCCCGCGGCATGATCGAGTCCGTCGACGCCATCGTCATCGGTGCCGGCGAAGCCGGGGCGGTCGTCGCCAGCCGCGCGGTCGCGGCCGGCCACCGGGTGGCGATGGTCTACCGCGAGCCGTACGGCAGCACCTGCGTCAATGTCGGCTGCGTGCCGTCCAAGTTCCTCATCCATCGCGCCCACGTGGCACACGCGGTGCGGACGGCCAGCGTGTTCCACGTCGACGGCCATGGCGAGCCGGACATCGACTTGCCGGCGATCGTGGCCGACAAGAACGCGCTCGTCGCCGAGCACCGCGCCGAGGCGCTGGGCAACGCCCGGCGCGCCAGCGGGCTCACCATGCTGGAGGGCGAGGCGCGCTTCATCTCGCCGCGCGAGGTGGCGGTGGGGGCGCGTCGCCTCACTGCGGACCGCATCTTCATCGCCACCGGCATGCGGCCGCTGATCCCCGACGTGCCGGGGATCGGAGACGTCGAGGTCCACACCAACGAGACAGTCATGGACATGACCGAGCTGCCCCAAAGGCTGATCGTGCTCGGTGGCGGCTACATCGGCTGCGAGCTGGGCCAGGCGTACCGTCGCTTCGGATCCGAGGTGACGATCATCCACGGCCCAGAGCTGCTATGCGCCGACGAGGAGCCGGATGTCAGCCGGCTCCTGGCCCGCGGCCTCGCCGCCGACGGCATCCAGCTCGTCACCGACCACAGGGCATCCCGCGTGGAACGAGCAGGCAATGGCGTGCGCGTGTTCGTCCGGGCACACGACGGAGCGGAGCGCGGTATTGACGGCTCGCACCTGCTCGTCGCCGGCGGGCGGCAGCCGAACACCGATACGCTCAACCTGGGCGCGGCCGGCGTCGCGAGCCGGGCCGATGGCTCGATCATCGTTGACGATCGGCTGCGCACGAACGTGCCGGGCACCTGGGCGGTCGGCGACGTCAACGGCGAGCAGCCATTCACCCGCGTCTGCCAGGAAGAGGCCAAGGTCGCCTACGCCGACGCCATCGAGGACGCCGACGTGCGCATCGATCGCCGCAGTCTGGGGCATGGCATCTTCACGGACCCCGAGATCGGGAGCGTCGGGCTGACCGAGGCGGCCGCGCGTGCGGCCGGATACGACGTTGCCGTCGGATTGGTGACCTTCGACAAGATCGAGAAGGCCGAGCTAATCGGTGCCGAGCTCGGCCTGGTCAAGTACGTCGTCGAGCGCGGGAGTCGGCGGCTATTAGGTTGCCACGTCATTGGGCGCCAGGCAGCCGATCTGGTCTGGACCGCCTCGGTGGTGCTCCGACGGCGCGGCACCCTCGATGAGCTGGCCACGGCGGTGGGCATCTTCCCGACCCTCGCCGAAGGGATGGAGGGGACGGCCCGCGGCCTGTTGCGCCGGCTCTCGCCTGAGGTCGCGACCGGCCCGCTGGCCGTCGTGCCGGCACAACGACAAGAGGAGGATGTGATGACAGCCAATGGAGATTTCACCTGCCCGGCCTGCGGGGCCGAGTTCGACGTCCAGGAGCGCCTCGAGGAGCGCGCCGAGCCAGTGCCGAAGGAAGCCCCAGCGGAGCCGGACCGGGGCGAGGTAACCGAGCCGGTCAGCTTCCAGTGCCCGGCGTGCGGGGCTGATTATGAGACCCAGGAGGAGCTGGGGCAGGAAGATCATCCGGCGGCTCCGCCGGTCGATCGCTAGGTGCGTGTGGGTGGCCGACCGTCACGGCGCCCCGCAGAGACGCGCGGTGTGCCGGCGGCGAGGGAGCGCCTGACCTGGCCTACCCCGTCCGAACCGTCCTGCGCCTCAAGGCCCAGGCAACGTACAGCCCGAGCGGAACACCGAAGAAGCCGGCGTGGGCGACGAACTGCATGAGCGGATCGGTCATCTGTGGGAACCACACCCAACCGGCGATCGGCGCGACGACGTAGAAGTTCACGACCCACAGCAAGGTGCCCCATGCGGCTCCAGCGAGAGCGGCGACCGAGGCGGAGCGGACGATCGCGGGCATGAATGCGGCCGCAGTGCCGAACGCGGCGCCGTAGATGACCGACAGCACCATGTGGACCGCGATGCCGGCCGCCGCGGCGATGACCAGTGAAAAGCGGGGATCGAGCGCCTGTTCGCCGAGCGCGATGCCGCCGATCATCCGGAGCGGTCCGAACGGGCTCTGGCCCTGGACCGCGGCCATCGCCATCTCGAACATCGGGAACACGAGTCCGGCGATGATGCCGCCGATGGCTCCGTGCTTGAGGGCGCGGCCGAGGTCGAACGTATCGGTCCCGAGGGTGCGGGTCTGTGTCACGGCATTCCTCCTCTGCGCGGGCACCCGATCAGCATCGACGGCCGGCATCGGCGTGGCTGTGGCGCGCCTTACAGCGCGGGCCTCTTCAGCGGGAGCAGTGGCGGCCATGGCGGGCGCAGACTGGCGCGGGGGTCGACACCGAACAGGAAGCGGTCCTCATGGCCCAGCACCCGATCGAGCTGATCCTGGCGCGCCAGCTGGCCAGCCAATTGGCCGTGGTCGTCCTCCCGGCGACTCGGCGGGACACACGACCGGCTGCAAGCCGCGCTGGGACAGACCGATTTGAGCGTCCTCGAGAACACGCTGGCCCAGGACCACAACCCGTTCGTCGTTCGGCCGGCCGGCGAGCAGTACGAGCGGCTTCCTGCCTCCTAGCCGTTGTTCGGTGCTCAGGTGACCTCGAAGTCGTTCGGGGCGACGATCGGGCTGGGGCAGTTGACGACGAACCCCATGCCACCGGTATCTGGTGTGCCATGGTGCAGCGTGAGCCGTCCGTCAGCTTCCGCCGCGTCGAGCTCCGCCTGCGAGGTCAGGAGCGTCGCAGCGGCCTCGTCGTTCCAGACCGCCGTCCAGTGGTCCCACATCGGGCTCCATGCCGGCTCACCGGCCTTGGCCCCGAAGATCGCCGGCTGAAAGCCCATTGCGCCTGGTCCGGGGATGCCGTTGCCGAAGACGGTGATCTTGCTCGTCGCGCCGGCGTCGATCAGCCCTTCGGTGCCCGGTGAGCCGACGATGCTCATCATCGGCGCCATCGGCACCGCGGAGGTGTCAGTGA